>WTIB01000071.1 GCA_011522905.1 Crocinitomicaceae bacterium
CAATAATACATTATATCGGCCTAAATAACTGTTTATCAGTAATTTTAAATGAAAATTTTAAAGACTCATTAAAAATAATGAGGATATTATAGATGCTAGCCCAATACTTCCATAAAACCATGGATTTTTCCAATAATCTTTTCTTTCTTGATACTTTTTTATGACAAGGTTAAAATCCTGTCTTTTTCTGATTTCATGAGCGTCTGGCTCATCTCGGTTGAATAGAATTTTTCTCATACGCGTTGTAATTTAATATATTTTAGGTTTAAGTTTCATTTGTTGTATACTTTTTTGAGACGTTGAAGTGCTCTAAAGGTTTTAACTTTTGCATTGTTTTCGGTTACACTAATTATTTCACCAATTTCTCTGTAGCATCTTCTTTCGAAATATCTCAATTCAATAAGAGCAAGGTCTTTTTCATTAATTAAGCGCAATGCCTCCATCAATTTTTCTTTTCTTTCCTCGTTAATTGATTCTTCAAATTCTTCAAAGAGATCTGCAACAATCACTTTATCAATACTAACAGTTCTTCTTGCTTTCTTATCTCTAAAAGATTGATAAAGTTCACTTTTAGCGATTCTAAATAACCAGGAAGAGAATGGTACACCTCTAAATTCATATTTATGGATATTTGTAAGTGCTTTGACAAATACATTTGAAGTAATGTCATAAGCAGCCTCTACATCATCTACTCTTTTCATGATATATCTGAAAATATTCTCATGATACTGTTTGTATAATGGCGCAAAGTGGTTTGGGTTTTTTTTGGATTTTTCAATGATTCTTAGCTCTGACTGAATACGTGTATCACTTTGGTGATATAGTGAAGGAGATGACATAATTTATGGTTTTATTAGTTATACATGCTATAAAATGCACTTGCAGGAGCATTCTATACCTTCCCTAACGCAATTAGATTAAAAAAGTAACACCTACAGAAAAAATTAAAAGGAAATCCTGAGCTGAACAGTTAAATCAGTACGCTTATTTCCTGAAATAAGTTCTGACCCACTGCCTATTTCGTTACGATTATTGTACAAGAAGAATCCGTAACGAATCCAAAGATCTGCAGACCTTAGGAATGAATATCTCATTAAAACATATGCTCTGCTTCCCTGGTAATAATATGCAGGAATGGAAAAAACATACAAGGCATTGTTTTCATAAGTGTAAATTCTTGTATCATAACTGTCCGTATCAAATAAAGCATATCTAAGCGTCAAATCCACTGGAAATGATTTTGGTTTGAATGAAATGTCCTGAGTAAATAAAATTCCATTCTCCTTTTCCCTGCTGTCTCTGGTAATATTTACGACCTCTACTCTACTTTTTAGGCTTATATATTTGTCAATTTTCTTTGAAATATTCAAACGGTAATTTCGTTGTACCACATCCTCAATTCGAGTAATCACCTCATCCTCAAAATTTCCATTTCTTTGACGAAGTTGCTGTCTAAATCGCATATAAATTTGAAAATCACGACTAGGTTTGTAAATAGGTTGTATTAAAAACTCATGACCCTTTGAAGGCGCATCAACACCATATTTCAACCAAGGAAATTCAAAAATATCTGTATATGCATTGATCGACCAGCTTTTATTGACTTTAAACTTTAGTCCGGCATATAGGCCATTTTCATTCTGCGTCCTACTACCTTCAGAAAAACCTGCATTATAAAAAGTTTGATAACGTTCATCATAATCACGAAATAAAAGTCCTAAACTCAATCTTGTATCAATAGAAACTAAAGCTCCATGAAGCATTGCAAGACCTGAATGAGACTCATTTAAGGAATAGGACACCTCTCCGAATAGATTAATGTTTTTATACACTATATTATAATTAGAGCTTAACGATAACAAAGATTGCCCATTGAAATAGAATTGATTATAAGGCCTTAGATTTAAGTTTAAGGGTTTATCGTAGGTTTGATAAATTCCCTGAACGCCAATTTTGACGTATTCATTTCTGTAATTCAAAGAAGCACCAGAGATAAATTCCTTTAGGTTATCCATTCTTGAAATTTCAGAATTTGTCCGATGTAAACCTGATAAATTTATGGTTGAAACAAATTCTAAATCATCAATCGTTGAATCTTGAACAGCTGAAGCGTCTATAGTTTTGAAGGATGAAAAAAGCAATAAATCAAGCTTTTTATAAGCTAGATTAATTGCAGCACCTCTAAAAAATCTTGATTCATCAACAGAGGTATAAGGCTTAAGTGCTATCGGATTTCTTTTCATCGTTAATATATCTGAAGACTTTCCAAAAGCATAACTAGACCATAAGTTTAAGCCTTGTCCTAATTGGATTTGGTAATCACCAAGAGCAAACGATTTTAAATATTTACCCCCCCTGTAAAATGCATGAAAGGAATAAAAGTCAAATCCTTGCTTTTGAGCCCCTTTAAAAAATTGTTCTCCAGGATCTTTTTCTGCAGTAAAGCCGATACTGATATTTGTTCTGTATGAATAACGAAATCGTGTATAATATCTGTCTGCATTACCATAATAATATTTATTAGAACTTTCTACGATAGAATCAGGAACATCTCGATAACCCGATTTTTGTTGTATTCCAGGCTGATAGCGAAGAAACAACTCAAATTTTCCATCTTTTATAGCGTCTTTAAAATTGATGTGCAAATTATCAAGCCGCTCATCAACAGATATAAAAGGCAGCATTAAATAAATGGTTTCTAAATCCCAATACTTTAAACTCTGCAGTTCATATATCGATATAAATTTTCCGAATACCTTTCTGTGTAAAATTAAGTCATTGATTTGTACATCTGTAAGTAAACCTAAATCTTCAAGATCAAGTCCGTTTGTTGTATTTATATTAATTGGCTCGTCATAATAGAAGTTCAACTGTTCAATAAGGTTTGTTAAGTCAATACTCTCTGATTCAAGCTGTTCTGATATAAATTCGATTCTTTGTTGAATGATATCATTTCTTTCTTGAGCGAAAATTGAAATCGCAACAAAGACAAAAATTAATGTGTGAATTAACTTCATTTAATCACTGCATATTTGAAAGAAATATTTGGAGACCAACCCAAAATTTGATGATACTGTGTACCAAAATCCAGCACATACTTATCTGAAATATTCCACCCAAGACCAAAACCAAAATCTATAGGCTGTGTTGCAAAACCAACTCTAAATGCAAGGCTATTTGATGGCAAATACTCAATACCGATTTTAGAACGAAGTGGATGTTCTATATCCTTTTCTAATTCTGCAACGATTAGAGTACGATCTGAAACACTATATTTCGAACCTAAGCGCATGCTTGTAGAGTACCGATCATCAGGACTTACCGAGAGTTTATTACGACCCAAGTTAAAAACGGATAGGCCAATACTCCAATCAGAATCAATAGCATAATTAAAGCCAAACTCTCCCGTTAAAGTCTGGTTAATACCATAAGCCTCAGGTAATCTGACTAGTTGATGATTTAACTGAACACCCATTGACAGTTCTTTATTTAGAAACATGGCATATCCCATTCCATTTTTAAACGTTCTGAAATTTTGATAACCAAAAGTGTTTCCCCCTAAGGACAAAACTCCCAACTTTAAGGGAATAGCAATCGCCCAACTTTGATTTTGAAGCTCTTTCAATAAGAAGCGATTTTCATAAGAAATTCCAATCGAAACATCTTTAATATAGCTCAAATT
>WTIB01000316.1 GCA_011522905.1 Crocinitomicaceae bacterium
GGATAAAATCAATTTGAGGTTAATCAACTAAAAATTGACATATTTATTTCATAGATTATAATTGGTGACCATATTGATGCAATCAATCTAAAAACATATATTTGCCCATAATTTTAAGTAATGGCAAATACCTCAGATATCAGAAATGGATTGTGTATAAAGCACAATGACAAGTTATTTCAAATTAAGGAATTTCAACATGTAAAACCTGGTAAGGGACCTGCATTTGTAAGAACCAAAATGAGACAAATAGAAACAGGTAGAATTTTGGATCATACGTTTTCTGCAGGGCATAAAATTGAAATTGTCCGCATAGAAAATAGGGATTACCAATACCTATATCAAGATGGTGAATCATTCGTTTTCATGAATAATGATAATTATGAGCAGGTCAATATTGAGGCTTCTATGGTTGAAAAACCAGAGTTCCTGCAAGAAGGCATGATTTGTAGTATTCTTTTTCATGCAGAAGAAGAAACACCTTTAGTACTTGAACTTCCCATGTATATCATTTCTGAGATCACTTACACAGAACCAGGTGTAAAAGGAGATACAGCTACAAATTCCATGAAGCCAGCAACAATTGCCACAGGTGCCGAAATTAGGGTTCCGCTTTTTATTGAAAATGGAGAAACAATTAAGGTTGATACTAGAACTGGAGTTTACGTTGAAAGAGTTAAAAACTAATGAATGAAAAAAACGGCACTCACCCATAAACACATTGAGCTTGGAGCTAAAATGGTACCATTTGCTGGGTACAATATGCCTGTTCAATACGAAGGTGTAAACGTGGAACATGAAACTGTGAGAACAGGAGTAGGTGTTTTTGATGTTTCACATATGGGAGAATTCATCTTGAAAGGTCCACAAGCCCTTGACCTAATACAAAAATTTTCTTCTAATGATGCTTCAAAATTATTTGATGGAAAAGCGCAGTATTCTTGCATGCCTAATGGTAAAGGAGGTATCGTTGACGATTTGATTATTTATCGAATTTCAGAAAATGAATATTTCCTTGTGGTGAACGCTTCAAATATTGAAAAAGATTGGAACTGGATTTCATCATTGAATGATTTAGATGTTGAAATGACGAATGTTTCTGATGAATACACCTTACTTGCCATTCAAGGACCTCAGGCAGCAACATCGATGCAGTCTTTAACAGATGTCAACCTTTCTGAAATGCCATACTACACATTTCAATATGCAACATTTGCAGGAATTCAGGATGTAATGATCTCTGCAACTGGCTACACCGGATCAGGCGGTTTTGAAATCTACGTCAAGAATGAAGATGCTGAAAAATTATGGGATTCGGTTTTTGAGGCTGGTAAAGCATTTGGGATTAAACCTATTGGACTTGCCGCTCGTGATACGCTCCGTCTGGAAATGGGATTTTGTCTTTATGGAAATGACATTAATGATGAAACCTCTCCGCTAGAGGCGGGATTGGGTTGGATAACGAAATTCACGAAAAAATTTGTGGATAGTGAATATTTATCTAAACAAAAAGAGGAGGGTATTCAAAGAAAGCTCATTCCTTTTGAATTGATTGATCGAGGCATTCCTAGACAAGGATACGAAATTGCTGATTCCAGCGGACAAATAATTGGACATGTTACCTCAGGAACGATGTCTCCAAGTATGAAAATTGGCATTGGTTTAGGATATGTTCAAAAGGAATATAGCACCATAGATTCTGAAATCTACATCATGGTTCGAAACAAATCCTTAAAAGCAAAGGTCGTCAAGCTGCCATTTTATAAAAAATAAGGTTTACCCAGTCTCAACTACAGCGCGCCTGATGTCATCTGGTAAAATTCCAGTAGGACTTTTTTCTAGCGCCTTTCGAATCTTATTTACAGATCGTATGTTATAGAGGTATATTTTCCAATCTTGATTCATATAATGCTGAATATCATCCCTCGACAATGTTTCGTATCGGACAAATAACCCTGTCAACTCTGGATATAAAGAAAAATAATTATCTATAACTGATTTGGAATCAGAATCTAAATATGTTGGATAATCATTTACAAAATGTGCAACCCATGACGCATTGACTGTAATTACTCCGATTTGACATTGTACATTAGAAATAACATTGTTTAGTGAATTCTTGAATTCTATTGGATCTACAACAATACCGATGGATTGAGGATAAGCTTTTATGTCAATAAACAATGTTTTTGAACTATCGAAAAGATAAAGAATATCACGTAGTTTGCAGAGCTTTTCCTGTTTCATCGTTTGATAATTCAATCCTTCCAAAAATTCGGTGTTATATTCTGGTATTGAACCTTCCAAACCTAAAGAAGATAAGTCAATGTCATGATAAAGCCACAACTCTCCATCAAGATCCATTTGCACATCAACTTCAACACCATCAACGCCCGAATATTGCATTGCCAATTCAATGGATTCAAATGTATTGTCATGATAAATCGACATTAAATGATTCAATCCCATTCCCCCATGACCAATAATTTGGACATCAGCATAATTTTCTTCTTTATGACAAGATGTAATGAATAAAATGGAGACAAATAAAAAGATGTTATATCTCATATGACAAACCAATGGAAAAATGAAAATTCGGATAAATCAAGCGAACTTCTCTACTACTTCCAGAAAAAGATTCATTCATCAAACCAATAAATGTTTTTTGAAAAAACTTAATCCTTCCTCCTACCCTCAATACATATCCTGCACAAAGCTCGTGATGTGATGTAAATGATGGCCGATTGTAAAAAGAAAAATAATATCCTCCTCCAACACCCAGAGTAACAAGCTGGTTCTCACCAAAATGTTTGTGTAGAGGATTATAAATCAAATCTGTACCAACTCGCAGAAATAAATTCGATTGAATAAATGAATGAACAACCCCAAATCCAATATTCGGATTTAAATAAAAAGATTTTATCGGTTTTATGTAGGTAAAAGATGAATAAAAATCATTTCGCTCTGCACTTGCTGAAATCGCTAGAGCTCCTTTTGAAGTGTTAATACTCTCAGGTAAATGTTGAGAAAAAGCACATCCAGAAGATATAAGGAATAAAAAGAATATTAAGCGCATTGAATCCTAAAACTTTGGACATTTCTTACATGCATAACCCTTTTTTTTGAACTTTTTACAACACTTTTTCTTCTTTTTATCCATGTCACAGCTATCTATTGGTAAAATGGAATCAAATACACATTCAGAAGGGCTCTTTTTCATCTATTTAGAATAATTCTAAACAAAGGTAACAACATTATTTGATTTGGATATAACATCTACAAAAACTGTAACCAATGATTCAATTTTTATTAAAAAAGCATGAAACAGATTTTAATATTATTAATTCTTGTGAGTCCATTATACGGGATTAATCAAGAACAATTTACCGTTTACTTTCCAACAGACAAATCATACATGCTTCACTCAAGTAAATTGAAACTAAAAGCAATGATTGACTCCGAAAAAATAAAGAAGATTGTAAAAATTGAGGGTTATACGGATTCCACAGCTTCAAATGAATACAATAAGGAATTGGCAGAGAATAGAGTATTAGATATCAAATATTATTTGATTCAGAATAATATTGAATTAGCCGAAAACTTTATTTGTACTGCTATAGGAGAAGATTTTAATCAAGAAAATGAACTTTCAAAAAACAGGAAAGTCATCATCACTT
>WTIB01000249.1 GCA_011522905.1 Crocinitomicaceae bacterium
TATCTACCCTTTGTTCCATCTTAATTATGTTTTTAATTAAGAAGTTTTTTGTGGATGAAGAAAAGCTAAAATTAAAAATGGAAGCTAAAGCTGATTCTAGCAAAAACGGCAAGCAAAAGAAAAAGTCGCGTTTCCAGGAAAAACTTGAAGAAATGCAAAGAAAGCAGCAAGAAGCATTAAAAAACAGAAAAAAATAAAAGATGAAATTTTTTATCGATACCGCGAATTTAGACGAAATCAAAGAAGCCTATAGCTTAGGAATATTAGATGGTGTAACAACTAACCCTTCTCTCATGGCTAAAGAAGGTATTACAGGAGCTGAAAACATTACCAATCACTACAAGGCCATTTGTGAAATTGTAGATGGTGATGTGAGCGCAGAGGTGATCAGCACTGATTTTGATGGAATTATTGCTGAAGGAGAGGCTCTTGCGAAGCTTCATTCAAACATTGTGGTAAAAGTTCCAATGATTCCTGAAGGCATTAAAGCGATTCGATACTTCTCTCAAAAAGGCATTAAAACAAATTGTACTTTGGTATTTTCCGCAGGTCAAGCATTATTGGCAGCAAAAGCCGGTGCCACATACATTTCACCATTCTTAGGTCGATTGGATGATGTATCTACAAATGGATTGGATTTAATCGCTCAAATTAGAGTGATCTATGATAATTATGCATTTGATACTGAAATTCTTGCAGCGTCAGTGAGACATCCGATGCATATTATTAATTGCGCTGAGATTGGTGCAGATATCATGACTGGACCATTGAAGGCCATAAAAGCATTAGCGAATCATCCACTTACCGATATTGGTCTTAAGAAATTTCTTGAAGATTACGCCAAAGGAAACCAATAATGCTTTCCAAAGAAGAGCGAAGTCAATTGAATCACGAATTTTGGGGAGAATTCAAAAAATTAATGAGAGGTCATTCCTCATCCCTAAATACCAAAGTCAATTGGCTCAATTATCCTACACATCTTAAACATACTTATTTGAGGTTAATCTTCGATAACAGAGAGGCATCATTATGTTTTGATGTTCAGTTTCGAGATGATGAGATTAGAGCCTTATTTTGGGATCAATTATTGGAATTGAAGACTTTACTTGAAAAGTCAATGCAGTTTAAAACACAATGGTTAGAGCACCACGAAACAAAAGAGGGCTTAATCATCAGCCGCTTAAAATGGGAAACGAATGAATTTCTGATTACCAATAAAAAAGATTGGAAAAAGGCCCAGCATTTTTTTAAATCCAGACTACTCGAATTCGATATATTCTATCAAGAGTATAAGGATGTTTTAATTAACTTGATTAAATGATAAATTTGTAACATGAAAGCAATCATAAATTTATTTTTCTTTACACTTTTCTTGTCATCGTTTTGGGCACAAACGACTGTGTTTGAAACTGGATTCGATAATGGAATTCCATCAAGTATGTCGCTTGTAAATAATGACTTGAACACACCAAATGATGCTGTCTCGGAATACACCGCTGCATGGATATGTGTATCAGACCCTGAAAATGAATCTGATAGTGTTGCCGCATCTACATCATGGTTCAACCCAATAGACACAGCCGATCGTTGGCTCATTACCCCTGCCCTAGCACTTGGCTCATATGGTAATGATGTAAAATGGAATGCAAAATCACAAGATGCTTCTTTTCCTGATGATTATTATGTACTGGTTTCTACAAGTGGTACTGATTTGTCAAACTTTACCGATACAATTGGCTATATTCAACAGGAAAATTTTGAATGGGTTGAGAGATCAGTTAACCTGAGCGAACTGGGTTATAATGACCAAACCATTTATATTGCATTTGTACTTCGCACATATGATGGATTCAAACTCTATCTTGATGACATCCTAGTAACTAAAGAAGATGATGCTTCAATTCATGAAAATAGTGTCGATGATATTGTCATCTACCCAAATCCATGCAAAGACATACTTCAAATTCAATCTCAAGCATTTATAGAACAAGTATTAATTCTTGATTTGTCCGGAAAATTAGTTTTGAAGAGCACATCACATATCATAAATGTTGAATCCTTACAAAAGGGCAGCTATATAGTTAGGGTGTTTACAAATGGACGTGTAATAAATCAACCTGTATATATTCGATAAGTTGATTGTTGAGAAAATTCAAAAATTAGTAAAGGCACAATTTGATACTCTTGAGGGTAGCCATGACTGGTTCCATATCGAACGTGTACTTAAAATGAGTCTTCATATTCATGAGGCAGAAGGAGGAAACAAGGAAGTCATTCAGCTTACAGCACTTCTACATGACATTTCAGATCACAAATACAATGGTGGAGATTTTGAAAAAGGAAAGGATATTGCTTATCAAATGATCATTGATCAAGGAGGTGACGAAAAACTTGCACATTCAGTATCTGAAATCATACCGAAAATCTCCTTTAAAGGCTCATTAGTTGAGGACTCTGACATTTGTTTGGAAGGCAGAATTGTCCGAGATGCTGACCGCCTTGACGCTATCGGTGCAATCGGAATCGCCAGAGCCTTTGCTTATGGAGGAAGTAAAGGTAGGCCTTTATTTAATCCAGATGTCGATCCGGTAAATCATAAAAGTAAAGAAGACTATTTAAACTCAAAGTCACACACCATAAATCATTTTTATGAAAAGCTCTTGATTTTAAAAGATCGACTTCATACAAGTACTGCCAAATCAATTGCCGTCAAACGGCAGAGACTCATGCTTGACTACTTAGAAGCTTTTTATGCTGAATGGAATGTAGACATTAAAGATTGATACTATCCCCTATTTCCTTTTTGAGCTTATTTTTCTCGGTCTTTATCCAATTCTTTAGTTTTTCCACTTCAATTGGATCACCACTAATTTCTTGATGACTTTCTGCAGCTTTAAGCTTTGTAATTCTTTTTAATAATTGGGTATTGGTATCAGAATAATATGTTCTTACAAAGTGAGACCATACAAAATCAATGGCTTGCTCATTCGGATGCACCAAATCCTTTTTATAGAATCGATAATCTCTTAAAGCATCAATAAGAATTTCATACGCAGGAAAATAAGCAACAGGGAAATTTTCCTTAAGCTTATCAAGAAGAAGGAAAAGTCTGGATTTGCTCTGATTATTTTTGATTAACCCATCCTTTACGTGTCTTACTGGACTCACTGTAAAAACAACATTTATAGAAGGATTGAATTGATAGAGGTTCTTCAGGAATTCTCCCCAATGGTCATACATTTCATCAATAGATATCAATTCTTTATCGAATAAACTTTGATTCTGTTTGTGACAATTGGATACAATAAAATTAGAAGATTTAAGGCGAAAACCATTCGCTGTGCCGAAGGTGATAAACAGCCAACTTGAGCCCTGTAACTGTTCTTTAATTAAATTCTGATACTCTTTAATTTTGAGCTGATGTGCTTCTTTGGTCGATGAAAAAAATACATGAGCAGAGTCCCAATCATAAACCCTCTTATTGTGGATAAGTAGCTCCGAGCTTTGAATTCCCAAAATCGAGTTATTCAATAAGCGCGCTAATGGAATAGGATGAAATATGGTTCCAAATGGATTGGAAATCGAATGCATTCCCTGGTTAACGGACCTCTCCCCTATTTCTGCCGAAAAACAGCTACCCATAAAACACAATTTATCAGAAAAATCTATCTTAT
>WTIB01000202.1 GCA_011522905.1 Crocinitomicaceae bacterium
GGATTAGATTGTCCATAATCTATTTTGTTGAAAATATAACTTTACTGAAATTTTCGAATCCATCCATTCTCGATGTATACCAGCTCATCATTGATCATTTCATTCATTGATTTATTGATGACTCTTTCAGATAATCCAGTGAGATTCATGAGTGATGCTACCGTAGTTTTATTTGTGCAATGTTCAAGCAGCAATTGATTGATTTTTGACTTTTTATGTTTTTCATTTATACAATGATTACAATGTCCACAGCTCTCAGAATCTTGTCCAAAATAAGTTAGAACCATTTTAGAATTACATTCAGAAGTCTTCAGAAGCTTTTGAACCTCTTGAATTTGTTTGAGGTGTGACTTTTTCCTTTTGCTATAAATATCTGGATGAAGCAGGAAGTCATCCTGAGGAGGTCGCTCTTTCAAAAAAGTAATGCTGGGTTGAGATGTGGCTGGTATATAATCTATGATTTCTAATTTTTGAAGCTGAACAAGTTCCTTTTTAATTGTTGCTTTGTTCTTCCCTAATGCACCTGACATTGAATGATAGTCTATCCTTTTATACGTATCAAAAACTCCAGGAATTTTTCTGATTAAAAATTGGGTGATGTCTTTTAGGTTTTCATGTTCGATTTCAAAATGATACAGCGTATTCATTTCTACAAGAATCTTCAATCGTGAAGGGAGCGAGAAAGCATCGGACATTGAGATCATCTGATTCAACTCGAGTATGCGTAATACATTAAATGCGGTTAAAGGATCAAGCTCAGAACGTTTACACAACTCCATTAAATTGAATTCATAAAGCTCATCTTTTCCTGAGCCATATGCAATCCTTAAAATATTACACATTACTGAATATACTTTCTTAATGGTGGAAACAGGAGGGAATTTTAATGCTGCTGTTTTATCCAAGTTTTCTAGGTCTTTTTCACTGTAAAAAGCAAGGGCTATGGCTTTTTTTTGGTCTCTTCCAGCTCTTCCAGCCTCTTGAAAGTAAGCCTCGATGGATTCGCTGATTTCATAGTGGATGACGAAGCGAACATTGGGCTTATCAATCCCCATACCAAATGCATTGGTAGCTACCATGATTTTTGAAGATTCGTTCATCCAAGAATTCATTGCTTTTTCCCGATCTTCTCTATTCATTCCTCCATGATAGCTGGCACAAGATATTTTTTCTGAATTAAGTAGCTGGCTCACTTCTTTTACAGATTTTCTCGTTTGACAATAAATGATACCTGTGCTCTGGGGTAGTGTTGTGCAGAATTCTATAATTCTTCTTTTTTTGGCTTCGGATTTAAATATGCGATATGCGATATTTTCTCTCACAAACGAGGCCTCGTGTATTTCGGGACTTTTTAAATCAAGTTCCTTTATGATGTCTTCTTTGGTGTGCTTGGTTGCAGTAGCTGTAAAGGCCGCCATTGGTACGTCAGGCTTAATATGTCGAAGCTGATTTATTTGTTTATATGAAGGTCTAAAATCATGTCCCCATTGTGAAATGCAATGGGCTTCATCAACTACAATGAATCCAATTTTCATGAGTTTAAATCTTTCAATAAAAATTTTGGTTTGAAGACGTTCAGGAGATACATAGAGAAATTTATAATCACCATAGCGTACATTATCCAATGCGTTATCAATTTCTCTATAGCTCATTCCACTGTTGACACATATAGCTTTAATGCCTTTTTGATTCAGCTGGCTTACTTGATCTTGCATAAGTGAAATCAATGGAGAGATGACAATGGTAATTCCCTCTTTCATAAGTGCGGGTAGCTGATAACAAAGTGATTTTCCGCCTCCTGTTGGTAAAAGCGCAAAAACATCCTTTTCATTTATCAAATCATTGATTATGCCTTCCTGTTTTGGTCTGAATGAATCAAATCCCCAATATTTCTTTAATATCTCCTTTGTTGTATCCATTGGTATCTATAGGATTGGTCCCGAGGCATGAAATTTGTACCATTTTTTCCTTGAAAATCGACAAGTAAACACTATCTTTGCACGCCTTAAAATCTCAAATTTATGTCTACAGAAACATATACATTTCCAATAACAAAGACCACTCATTCAAAGTTAAGTTATTTTGATTGGGACCATCTACATTTTGGAAAGGATTTTTCTGATCATATGTTTATGATGGAATACAAAGACGGGAAATGGGAGCAGGGAGAAATCATTCCATTTGAGCATATCTCAATGCATCCTGCGATGTCTGCCATTCATTATGGTCAATCTATTTTTGAAGGAATGAAAGCGCACAGGACAAGTAATGATGATATTTTGATTTTTCGTCCTGATATGAATGCAAAGCGATTTGCCGAAAGTGCAGAGCGTATGTGTATGCCTCCTGTAAATGAAGATTTATTTGTTGAAGCGATTAGACAGCTCGTAAAGTTGGATTCAGAATGGGTCACCAAAAGAAGAGGTCATTCTCTTTACATCCGACCTTTTATGTTTGCAACAGATGAATTGGTAGGAATTAGGCCATCCGAAACCTACAAGTTCATGATTATAACCTCTCCGGTTGGGCAATATTATTCTGATCCACTCAATGTAAAAATTGAAACGCATTACACGCGTGCGGCATATGGTGGTGTTGGTAGAGCGAAAGCGGCTGGAAATTATGCTGCTTCTTTATATCCTGCGATGCTTGGAAAAAAAGAAGGTTACCATCAATTGGTTTGGACGGATGCGAGCACGAACACATTTATTGAAGAATCTGGTACAATGAACATTATGTTTCAAATCAATGATGTTCTGATTACGCCAGATGAAGATCATGATACGATTCTTCGAGGGATTACCAAAAGATCAGTGATTGAGGTGGCCAAAAAATGGGGAATTAAAGTAGAGGAAAGAATGATTACCGTTCAAGAGGTTATAGATGCTGTAAATGACGGCACACTTCAGGATGCCTTTGGTGCTGGAACGGCTGCAACTATTGCTCCAATTGCAATGATTGGATTTGAAGGTAAACAATATCACCTTCCGTCAGTTGAAAGCAGAACACTATCCAATCGAATCAAAACATTTTTAGCCGATTTGAAGACTGGAAGGGTGGCAGACGAGTTTGGTTGGAATCTTAAGGTATAATCCTTAATCCTACGATAGATAAATATTCGTCATTTATATTGTAAATCAATATACACTGGCAGGTGGTCTGAATAACCTCTCAAATATTTTGCTCCTCCATATGTTCGAAAGGGAACAATATTTCCCTTATAAGTGGAAAGTAAATATTCTTTTGTGAGAATGGTTCCATCTTCTTCATGGGCAAATAAAGGTCCCTCATTCCATCCTTTAGAGATACAAATGTGGTCAAGAATGTTCCATTCGCCTCTATAGTTATGTGTTCCTCCAAATTTATTGGATGTGGAGGTGATTTTGGGGTATAGTTTTTCCATAATTAGCTGTACGGATTTGTTGCTGGGATAATCATTCAGATCACCCATGAGTATGATTTTGGTGTTTTGATTTATGGATAATAATGAGTCAATAAATTTTCTGGCACTGTTTGCGGCCTTCAGTCTTTTGGGTTCGCTTTTTTCGGTGCCACCTCGTCTACTTGGCCAGTGATTTACCATCACATAAAAGCTTTCTTTTTTGTA
>WTIB01000237.1:0-1959 GCA_011522905.1 Crocinitomicaceae bacterium
ATCTTATTCATCCCCTTAATCAAACTTGCAGGTAATAGAATAATCTTACATTTTAATCAAAAATAAAGCGAGATGAGAATAGAGATTTAGCTGGCTTTGATTTCCAGGAGTCTCATCCTCGAAAATGGCCTTGATGATTGGACCGTCCTCAATCAATTTGTCCAAAGCCGGAAATAAACGATCATTTGATGATGCGTTGTTCTTTTCTCGAGACAATAAAATCAATTCAGCTCCATTTACCTTACCCATTTGAACAGCCATGCCAAAGCTCGATTTTTTCGCATCCTGAAATAAAGAGTATCCAAGCAGCTTATACCCTTTAGTTTTCAAATTTTGATACTCATTTATAGAAAGGCTGCTATTTTTAAAGGCCATGACTTCAGGGCGATATTTGTGTTTTTTATTATCCTGATCCGTCGTTGTAATTGTTGGATGAAGCTCTTGATAATTCATTTCGTAGGGATTCGTTTTTTGTACTCCACAGGAAATAAGCAAAAGAGGTATGAACACTAGAAATTTACTCCATAAGTATTGTTGGTCTCCGTAATGAATGATTCTTGAATTTAATCCCATGGGTTTTCCCCTTTGGGATTTTGTTCCCATAGTGAATCTGATTTTTTAAATGATATCACACCCATCTGAGTATGATAAGATTTTAAGGCATTAATGAATTCACTAGAGCCGTCATACAAGAGACCTCTACTTCTTGCGTCAAAATTTCTGTAATATGCCACAGCCGACGGAAAGTCAGGAATGCGTTTAGTGAATCCTATCGCATCTTTAAATTCATTTGTAAAAGAAGAGTTAAATACATTATTATTGTTCTTGAGATGGACCTTGAAAGCCTTAAATGCATCCTTCTTATTAGAAAGATCATCAGCTGTAGAATAAAACTGTGCTATTCGGTATTTATCATAAAAATTTTGACTCAACGGGTTTAAATAGTACTGCTTTTTAAAAGCAGAATGATATATCAATAGCGCATCCAGTAAAGAAATTACTTCGAATCTATTAGGTATAAATGCTGGAAGTGTTACTGCACCTGCTAATACAGTAAATATTGGAATTACAGCTGGCGCCTCCCAAACTACCCCAATATAAGTAGCCCCTCCCAAGAATATACATGCAGTAGGAATCAAAATTCTTCCCGCGATGAGACGAACCGCCCTCTGTTTTTTATACATTTTGTAAATGGCCATTGCATCCGGGTTATTTGCCAATGCCCCCTCAAATTCATCTCTAAATCGATTATCAAATTGAATATCTCTCGATTCTAGATGTGCTTTGAACTTTTTGAATGTTTTTTTGGGATCTGTAAAATCAGCGATTTCAAAAAAGCCATCAATATCATGTTTCTCATGAAAATTTTGAGCATTCAAGCCAAAAGAAAAAACAACGTAAAAAAAAAGTAAAAGTAACC
This sequence comes from Crocinitomicaceae bacterium, assembly GCA_011522905.1. Lineage (GTDB taxonomy): Bacteria > Bacteroidota > Bacteroidia > Flavobacteriales_D > Crocinitomicaceae > UBA952. Next base: position 1,421 of record WTIB01000237.1, read on the forward strand.
TCACAGCGGATGATTAATGAGATAAATCTAGTCATTTATAGCCATGAGATTCAAATTTTGCTCTGTAAATCAACTTAAAAAGGATATTTATTTGAGGGCAAAACAATCAAAAATCTCAGGATTAGAATTCACATTAGAAATAGACAGGGGACATCTTTTTGTGATACAAAACAAGTGGTGGTCCAAATGCCGAAATTATGAGCTTTTCACTTTCGCGATTTAATTTTTGTACATTTAAAATCTCGATTTTATATTATGAAATATCTTGTCGCTGTTGGTTTTCTTTGTTGTATTCCTTTATTGAATGCGCAAATCAACCAGCCCTTTGACCCTCACATGGAAGCCTATGTCAATGGCTCACCGGTTAATGCCCTAACTCCAGTAGACACCGGGTTTATTGACGTATGTCTCGGAGACTCCATCCTATTTGTGGCAACACCAAACTTTTACAATTCATTAGAAAATACAGGTACCGGGTATTCTCAAGATGTCAATGTCAATATTGATTTTGAATGGACTATTGGTAACGTCTCCTATCC
>WTIB01000237.1:2059-3598 GCA_011522905.1 Crocinitomicaceae bacterium
CCTCTTCCGGATGGTTCAGGAGCGCAATACAATACTCCCATTACGATAACGGGCTTCCCTCAGGGGGCAATCATTACAAATGATCAAGAGCTGAATCAGGTCTGTATTACCATGGAACATTCCTACTCTGGTGATCTTGAGATTTGGTTAGAGTGTCCAAACGGCTCCATAGTGCCACTTGTAAATTCCTATGGAGCTGGGGCTATCCCTGGAGGCTCCGGCGGTGGTAGTACATATTTGGGCGACCCGATTGATGATGCCGGTGGTGGTGGCCCTGGGGAAGGATGGGAATATTGCTTCAGCTCCGTTCTTAACGATTTGGGTCCCATGTCACAAAACTGGGGGAACACCATTCCTGCATTAAACTTTGGAAATGGAAACCCATCGGTGGATCCGACATATGTTTACGAACCCGAAAGCTCTTTTGCGGGTTTTGCAGGCTGTCCTTTTAATGGCGAATGGACACTTTTTGTTCAGGATAACTTGAGCATTGATGACGGGCATATTTTTGGTTGGGGGCTAGATTTTTATACCTCACCTGAAGGGATTTCGGACTATCAAAACACCGCAGATTCGGCTTGGTGGTCTGCCAATGCGACCATTATTGAAAATATTGGGGATACAGCTTTAATTGTTGCCCCTGAAACCATTAATGCCGGTTATACATTCAATGTGATGGATGGTTTTGGCTGTGTCCACGATACCACAGTTACGGTCGCAATTAATGATATCTCGGCAGTGCTTGATGTTACTCCCACACAAGGCTGCGTTCCTGTTGTTATTGCCATAGACTATAGCACGAGTATAGGCGACTCTTTTTATGTGGAATTTGGAGACGGTATATCTTATTCCAGTACACTTCCTGAAAATATCAGCCACTTCTATGCCGACGCAATTACTGATTCTGTAATACTTTATGTTACTAATGATAATTGTAATGATACTGCCTATGTGGCTATAAATACGCTAGCCGGAACGACAACGTATTTAGCGGATTCTGCTTTTTGTGGAGAGCCTTACGACTGGAACGGTGACCTGATTTATACAGAAGGCACATACACACAGGTTTTACAGGGGGCCAACGGCTGCGACTCAGTAGATATTTTAGAGATTACTTTTATTGACCAAGACTTTGGCTTGAGCTTTAGTGCAAACCAGCAATTATTTACTACCCCTCCATTTGCCGTACAATTTACCAATAACACTCCCAACATGAGCGACTATGATTTCTGGTGGGATTTTGGTGATGGCACCACAATTCAATCCAATAACTTGAATGTATTCCACGAGTACACCGCAAACGGAATATATACTGTAAGCTTGTTCGCAACGGATCTTACGAACTGTTCGAATACACTAATTGAAACCGACTATATCTATACTACAGGTCTGTATCTGGTGAATCACAATGAGCTTGTCAGCTATCAGATTCATCCCAACCCAAGCTCAAACCTCATCTCCATTCAATTTGAGAATCCAATGAACAATACCTTCCTAATATTTGACCAACAAGGACGTCAGGTGATGAAAGGAAAACTT
>WTIB01000034.1:0-7243 GCA_011522905.1 Crocinitomicaceae bacterium
TAAGGTATTTCGTTGGCCGTCGGTCGTAATATCCATATCAATCTCACCCCCAATGTAAATCCCTTTCTTTCCAAGATCATATTGCGTACTTGCAGCTAAAATAAAACGAGGTAAAGTTAGCTCAAGACCATTTTCAGGAATTTCATTACCCGTTTGCAAGAAAACGTTTTGGGTTTGATCATCTAAAGTAAATACCCAAGCGTTAAATGTCGAGCTTACATCTCGGGCTAAAAGACCAAAGGAAAAATGCTCATTCATTTCATATTTCATTCCAGCATCTAATCCAAATCCCCATGATTTTGCGAAGTCTCCAACTTTTCTATAAATGACCTTAGCAGTACCTCCAATGCTTAATCCTTTCGGTTTTAAACGCCTTGCATAACTTCCCATAAAAGCATAATCACCAGCGGAAAATGAGCTCACATTATCATAGTTGATTACCCCATTGTTATCTATCAACTGGGTTGTATTTGGAATATCATCAACACCAAATCGAATAAAGCCAAAAGCAATAGAGCTATTTTCATCAATAGAATGCGCGAGAGCGAAATAATCATACTTTGCAATTCCTGCAAAGTACTCGGAATGCATAAAAGATACCTCGGCCCATTTGTTAACGCCTACAAGCCCTGCAGGATTCCAATACATAGCATTCACATCATTAGCCTGAGCAACAACAGCATTACCCATACCATATGCTTCGGCACCAACACCAAGAGATAAAAATTCATTGGAATATTTTGGTGCTAAATCTTGAGAATAAGATAGATGCGTCACAAATAAACACCCTGAAATAAAAAAGGCTTTTATTTTCATAGAACTAATTTAGTCATATAACAACAGATTTGATAAAAAATTGTGTTATTTGTAGTGAAGATGAACAAGCAATATGTTGATTGTTTTCCAATCTTTTTTCGGTTAAAAAGCGTTGTTTATGTTTAATCTAGCAAATATATTGACCAGCTGCAATTTAATTTGTGGAGTAATTTCCATTGCTTTTTGCTTTTCTGGTCAGTTGGATTGTGCCGTATATGCCATATTTGTGGGAGCTATATTTGATTTTGCTGACGGTTTTGTGGCTCGGGCTTTAAAAATTGAAAGTAAAATGGGTAAGGAGCTTGACTCTCTATCTGACCTCATTACTTTCGGAGTTGCTCCTGGTTTTTTGATGTTTTTTATGATTTTAATTGGCATTGAACAACCTCATCTCATTGAGAATTTTGACAAGAAGGTTTCAAATGTTCACTATGAACATTATTATGTATTCAATCAATTCATTCACTGGGTTCAAGCATTTTTTTATGATTTTCCTAATAATTTCAATGCTTCCATTAAGTATTTACCTTTTATCGCATTCATTATCCCCTTTTTCTCCCTTTTCAGATTGGCTCATTTTAATTTGGACACGAGACAGGCAAGAAATTTCACTGGTATACCTACTCCTCTAAATGCGATAATGATTTGTTTTTTTCCTCTTTACTTTCATGAAAATATGATGGCCTGGAATCATGAAATTAATGCAATGCATTTCTTATTTGATTGTTACTCTTTGGCGGTAATAGCTGTTCTCTTTTCTTTACTATTAATTTCACCACTTCCTTTAATGTCAATGAAGCTTGAAGGCATTAATAAATTTGAAAAAACACTAAAAATATTTTTGATTATCTCGAGCCTAATATTAATTCCTGTTTTCAAGGTGTTGGCAATACCAATTATTATAACTTTGTACCTCGTAATATCAACATATCATTATTTCAAAAAAAGTAAAAATGAAATTTAAAGCAGAAATAGACGTAATGCCACTTGATGCCTTATTAGACCCACAGGGAAAAGCTGTGTCAAACTCAATGGGTAGTATTGGTCTACCTGAAATTGAAGGCGTACGAATCGGCAAACATATTCGGTTATTTGTGGAGGCCGCATCTGAAGAAGAAGCTAAGAAAAGTGTTGAAGAGGCTTGTAAAAAAATTCTTTCCAATCAAATAATGGAAAGCTATTCTTTTTCCATATCAGAGGCCTAAATTCATGTCTTTAAAAAATTCTTTTAAGACATTCAATCCTTTAAAGAACAGTTGTAATGAGAGTGTATACCTCTCAGATACAATTACCGAAATCGAAAAAAAAGTAGTTTTAGCCACTGAAGCTTCCAAAATACTTTCTCAAAAAACTTACGAGGATATTTCAAAGTTTTTACTGGAAATTAAGTCCCAAATGATTTCCTCTAAAGAACAAATAAAGAATACATACTTAACAGAAACTGGATTAGATCAATCACGTTTTGAAGTTGAATTTAAAAGAACAATTTATCAACTTTCCCACTTTTCCGACTTTATTTTATCAGAGAATTGGGAAAATTCACATGAAACAGTTGAGCATTTCAGTGGCAAAAAACTTATAAAGAAAAAAGTAGGTATTGGTCCAATATTAGTTTTGGGGGCAAGTAATTTTCCGCTCGCTTATTCGACTATAGGAGGAGATAGTGTTGCGGCATTAGCAGCTAAGTGCCCCGTGATTTTAAAAGCACATCCTTACCATACAGGTACAAGTATGGAAGTTTACAAAGCCATTTGCACTGCCATCGACAATTGCGGATTTCCTAATGGTACATTTACACACGTCTTGGATTCAGGTCATGAAAACGCTACTTTTCTTGCCCAGCACAAAGAAATTAAGGGCATCGGTTTTACTGGTAGTCAATCTGGAGGCGAAGCAATTATTAATCTTGTGAAATCCAGGAGGGATGAGATTCCTGTATTTGCCGAAATGGGTAGTGTAAATCCTGTATTCATTTTGGACCTAAAAGAATCAAGAATCAATGACTTAGCAAAAAAGCTGGCAGATTCTGTTTGTAATGATCGAGGTCAATTTTGCACGAAACCAGGGGTTCTTTTTATGCCAAATAACAAAATTGGAAATCTCTTGAGTATTGAATTAAAAAACAATATCATCCAATATGAGACAGGCCCCATGCTACACCCATCAATAAGGGAGAATTTTGAGACTGAAACATCTTCAATAAAAAAAATCATGGGAGATTTGATGTTTTTTGAAAGTGAAAAAAAAGCAGAATTTCATGTATCCAATAAAGTCGTCATAATTAGCGAAAACGAATTCAATAAAATAGAGATATTCAGAAAAGAGATTTTCGGCCCATATACCACAATAGTAATGTATGAGAATGATCCAATTAATAACTTAGATTTATTTGATGGACAGCTCACATGTTCAATTTTTTCTGAGAAAATCAACGAAGAGATTCAAAAAGAATCCATTTATCATTTGGCCATTCAAAAAGCAGGAAGAGTTGTTATTGACGACGTTCCAACTGGGGTATCCGTTTCAAAAAACATGCATCATGGTGGTCCATACCCCGCAAGCTCTGATAGTAGATTTACGGCCGTAGGCTCGGACAGCATAAATCGATTTCTGAGAGATGTAACAATTCAACAAAATCTCAATTAATAAATTAATTAATTTTACAATTCATGGAAGAGGAAAATAGCACAGGAAATTACAATAAGATGTATTTGGGAGCCATTTTGGTTCTCATTATTGGCTTAGGATTAATGACCTATTTATGGACAAACGAAAGAGGCAAGCTTGCTGAATGTGAAAACATTACACAAAATTATAAGGATACTATTCAGGGGATGAATAAAATGCTCTCTGCATATGTAGGTGATATGTCCAATGATTTAAAGGCGGATTTTCGCAATATGCTCGACACCTATGATAAACTAATTATTAAAGATGCCTCTCAAACAGATAGTTTGAATGCGCAAAAACAAAAAATTCAATCACAAATAGAAAAAATAGAAAGACTGCAAAGGAGTAAAAATTTCACAGCTTCTCAAATTGCCAAATTAAAAGAAGAAAACGAAACATTGAGAGGAATAATGAGAGGCTATGTTTATGAAATAGACTCTCTAAATACATTGAATTTGCAAAAGGACCTAATCATAACGGAACAAATTGAAACTATTGATCAACGAACAATGGAAAGAGATCAATACAAGGATGCTGCCGAGACTAGTGCGGAAAAAGTAAAACTTGGATCAAAACTATCGGCATATAACTTCAATTCGGGAGCCTTACGGTCAGTAGTTAAAAACAAAACGACAACAAGAGCGAAGCAAGCTGTTCAGCTTCAATCTTCATTTACAATTTCCGGGAATTTAATTGCTGACGCCGGTAAAAAAACAGTTTATATGCAAATCATTGGCCCAAATGGAAAAACCCTTCAAAATGTTTCTAGTTTTAAAACAGAAACTTCAAGTGGGACCATATCCTATTCTGAGAAAAAAGAGATAGATTATCAAAATAAGTCCGTTGATATGACCATTTATTTTGATATAAGAAATGGCAATTTATCAAAGGGCAATTACAAAGTGAATATTTATTGTGATCAAAACCTTATTGGTTCTGACAGCTTCAGTTTAAAATAAAATGGAACAAGGACACGTAATAAGTACAATTGAAAATCAAATTGGAATAATCGAATTTGGACATCCCTTGAGTAATTCTCTCCCAGGAAACATACTGAATAAACTTGCTTTAACCATTACCGAGCTCAGTAAGAATGAAAACTGCAAGGTCATATTACTAAAGTCAGCCGGCGATCGCGCTTTCTGCGCTGGAGCAAGCTTTGACGAGTTGGTGGCCATTAAAGACTTGGAGGAAGGAAGGATATTTTTCTCAGGTTTCGCAAAGGTGATTAACGCTTGTAGAACTTCTCAAAAAATTATCGTTGCGAGAATACAAGGAAAAGCCGTTGGTGGTGGCGTTGGTATTGCCGCCTCTGCAGACTATGCTTTTGCGACGAAACATTCAGCGGTCAAGCTATCCGAGCTGGCCATTGGAATTGGACCATTTGTTGTAGGTCCTGCAGTACAAAGAAAGATTGGTCTTTCAGCAATGAGTGAATTGGCTATTGATGCAACTCAATGGAGAAGTGCCGAATGGGCTCAAAATAAAGGTCTGTATTCAAGTGTGTCTGAAAGTTCCGAAATAATGGATGAAAAAATTAACGAATTGATTCAAAAATTAGCCAATTCGAATCCGGATGCCATGCGCGAATTAAAGGAAATTTTTTGGGCCGGAACTGAAGATTGGGACGAGCTTCTAGCAAGAAGGGCAGAAATCAGCGGAAGACTGGTTTTAAGTGAATTTACGAGAAATGCAATTCATGCTTTCAAAAAAAAATAAATTCATCTCATTTTTTTTTCATTTGGTTTGTTCATATAAGTATTAATTGTATCTTTGCACCCCTAATTTAAGCTTTTTTGGAGCTTGTAAATTATAAAAAGTGGATACATTAAGTTATAAAACGGTTTCTGGAAACAAAGAAACAGCTGATAAAAAGTGGTTTATCGTTGATGCTGAAAATCAAACTGTTGGTAGATTATCAAGCAAAATCGCTAAAGTACTAAGAGGGAAACATAAAACTTGTTTTACTCCGCATGCAGATTGTGGTGACAATGTCATTGTAATCAATGCAGAGAAGGTATCTTTTTCCGGTACAAAATTGGAAAACAAGGAATATGTGAGATATTCTGGTTACCCTGGAGGTCAGAAATTTACATCCGCTCAACAATTATTAAAAAATCATCCTGAAAGGCTTATTGAAAAGGCCGTAAAAGGAATGTTGCCAAAAAATACATTAGGTAGACAATTATTTAGAAACTTAAAAGTGTATTCTGGAGCAGAGCATAATCATGAAGCTCAAAAACCAGAAGCACTAAATCTTGACACTCTCAAATAAACGATATGCAAGTAGTTAATACAATAGGAAGAAGAAAAACAGCTGTTGCTCGAGTATACTTATCAAAGGGTAAGGGGAAAATTACTGTGAATAACAAAGAAGCTAAAGAAGTTTTTCCAATTGATGTTTTACAATCAAAGTTGGTTCAACCATTTGTTTTGACCGATACGGTTGGAAAATATAATGTGAGTGTAAATGTAAGTGGAGGTGGAATTAATGGTCAAGTTGAGGCCATTAGGTTAGGTATCTCTAGAGCCTTAGTAGAAGTTTCTGCTGAAAATAGAGCTGCTTTGAAGGTTGATGGTTTAATGACTCGAGACCCAAGAATGGTTGAAAGGAAAAAACCTGGTCAACCAAAAGCAAGAAAGAAATTCCAATTCTCGAAACGTTAATCGTTATTGGAAGGGTTTAGTATCCAAGCGTTTAAGTAACTGGCTTTGCCCCCTTAATCGCTGAAAAATTAGGAATGTAAACAAATAATATATATGTCTAAATTATCTTTTGACCAATTGTTGGATGCAGGTGTGCATTTTGGCCACCTAAAAAGAAAGTGGAATCCATCAATGGCCCCTTACATTTTCGAAGAGAAAAAAGGGATCCACATTATTGATTTAAATAAAACTTTAGTACACCTTGACCAGGCATGTTCAGCGATGAAACAAATCGCAAAGTCTGGAAAGAAAGTACTATTTGTTGCGACCAAAAAACAAGCTAAAGACATTGTTGCTGAAAAAATTAGCAATGTAAACATGCCTTTTGTTACTGAGAGATGGTCGGGAGGAATGTTGACCAATTTTCAAACCACGAGAAAATCTATTCGTAAGATGGCGACTATCGATAAAATGAAATCAGATGGTTCGTGGGATACATTAAATAAAAGAGAGAAACTCTTCAAAACAAGACAGAGAGAAAAGCTTGAAAAAACCTTTGGCTCAATTTCAGATATGACAAGACAGCCAGCCGCGGTTTTTATTGTTGATATTCTCAAAGAGCACATTGCTCTTGCAGAAGCACGAAGATTGAATATACCAACCTTTGCCATGGTTGATACCAATTCAAATCCGAAATTAGTAGACTTTCCAATTCCATCAAATGACGATGCAAGTAAATCCATATCAATCATTATGGATGAGATTTGTAAAGCGATTCAAGAAGGATTGGAGGAACGAAAAACTTTAAAGGACAATCCGGAGAAAGCAAAAGCCTCAGAGGAAGAAGCGAGTAATTCAGCGAAAGTATCCGAAAAAGAGGTTACTGAAGCTAAGGAAGAAGCTCCTGTCAAAGAGGAAGCTCCTGCCAAAGACGAAAAAGTAATCGAAGCTGCTGCTGAAGTGAAAGAAGAGGAAGCAAAAGAGGAAAAAGTAGAGAAAAAGCCTACGGCGAAAAAAGCTGCGACTAAAAAGCCTGCTGCCAAAAAAGCTACAGCGAAAAAGCCTGCTGCCAAAAAAGCTACAGCGAAAAAGCCTGCTGCCAAAAAAGCTA
>WTIB01000034.1:7343-13642 GCA_011522905.1 Crocinitomicaceae bacterium
CAGCGAAAAAGCCTGCTGCGAAAAAAGAAGCTGCAGAAACTGAAGAAGGAAAATAATTACTAAAATCAATAAATTAAATTAAAATGGCTATAACAGCTTCAGAAGTAAATAAACTTCGTCAACAAACAGGAGCCGGAATGATGGATTGCAAGAATGCACTTGTCGAGGCTAATGGAGATTTCGAAGCAGCGGTTGATGTTCTTAGAAAAAAAGGACAAAAAATTGCTGCAAAAAGAGGAGGAAATGATGCTAAAGAAGGAGTAATTATCGCGCAGTCAACAAGTGATTCAAAAGCAGGTGTAATTGTCACCCTTAATTGCGAAACTGACTTTGTTGCTAAGAATGATGGTTACGTGCAATTGGTACAATCCTTAGTTGATTTGGCACTTGACAAACTTCCAAAATCATTGGACGAATTGAAAAGTTTAGCATACAATGAGAAACTATCTGTTGAAGAAAAAATTACTGAACAAATAGGAATCATTGGAGAAAAACTTGATTTATCTGCCTACGCCCTTGTTGAATCAGAAAAGGTGGTTGCCTACAATCACCCTGGTAATCAATTGGCAACGTTGGTAGCACTAAATATCAATTCTGACCTTGCCGAAGATGCAGGAAAACAAGTTGCAATGCAAGTAGCGGCAATGAATCCTATAGCGGTCAACAAAGATGGAATTGATGCTCAAACTATTGAGAGAGAAATCGAGGTTGGAAAAGATCAGGCTATTCAGGAAGGGAAACCAGCTGAAATGGCAGAAAAAATTGCAATGGGAAGGCTCAATAAATTCTTCAAAGAAAATACCTTACTGAGTCAGCAGTTTGTTAGAGACAATAAACAAACAGTAGAACAATTTTTAAATACAACTGAAAACGGTCTCACCGTTTCAGAGTTTAAGAGATTCTCTTTAAGTTAACAAAAAGCTATCTTCGGATAGCTTTTTTTTTGACTATTCCTTTCTTGGATAGTTGATTTGGCTATATTTGTTCAAGCAAATTTCTATGAAATATAAAAGAATATTACTCAAGCTTAGTGGCGAATCCCTCATGGGAACAAAGCAGTTCGGAATCGATAATCAGCGAATCAGTTCGTATGCAGAGCAAATAAAAAAAATTCATCAATCCGGACATGAAATTGCCATAGTCATAGGAGGGGGTAATATTTTCAGAGGAGTTCAGGCAGAGCAAGGAGGAATGGATAGAACTCATGGAGATTATATGGGTATGTTGGCTACAATGATCAACTCAATGGCCTTGCAAGCAGCACTTGAGTCCCATGGAGTTAAAACAAGATTGCAGTCTGCCATTGAAATGAAAGAAATTGCAGAGCCTTTTATTCGAAGAAAAGCTGTGAGGCATTTGGAGAAAGGTAGGGTTGTTATTTTTGGTGCAGGGACGGGAAATCCATTTTTCACAACTGATTCTGCAGCTTCACTTAGAGCCATCGAAATTAATGCAGATGTGATTTTAAAAGGAACTCGAGTTGATGGAATTTATTCAGCAGATCCTGAAAAAGACACTTCAGCCACAAAATATGATACCATCACATTTGATGAAGTTTACAAGCTCGGATTGAATGTAATGGACCTAACTGCTTTTACCTTATGTAAAGAAAATAATTTGCCCATTGTTGTTTTTGATATGGACACAGTTGGTAATTTGGAAAAAGTTTTGGCAGATAAAAATATCGGAACTTTAGTATCTAATTAATAAGATTATTATGATAGAAGAGTTAAATATGATTTACGATGAACTGACTTCATCAAATGTGAAAAAGATTGAACACTTTGAAACAGAATTGTCAAAAATCAGAGCAGGTAAAGCTTCGCCATCAATGCTTTCTGGTGTCATGGTTGAATATTATGAAGCAATGACTCCACTACAACAGGTCGCAAATGTCAGTGTAATGGACGCCAGAACGCTTATTGTTCAGCCTTGGGAAAAATCGGTACTTAACGATATCGCAAAGGGTATTATCGATGCTAATCTAGGTCTTAACCCTCAAAATAACGGAGAACAGCTCATTATTTCTGTTCCACCACTTACGGAAGAAAGAAGAAGAGATTTAGTAAAAAAGGCAAAGGCTGAATCAGAAAATGCAAAAATCGGACTCAGAAATAATCGTAAGGATGCTTTAGATATGATTAAAGAACTTAAAAATGATGGTCTTTCGGAAGACATGATGAAAGACGCTGAAAACGAAGTTCAAAACATCACAAATGAATTTTCTAATAAAATAGATGAATTCTTAAGCGTTAAAGAAAAAGATATTATGACCGTTTAGTTTGAAAACTATAAGGTTCCTCTATTTTCTTGTTCTCTCTCAATTGATTCGAAAAGCGCCTTAAAATTTCCTGCACCGAATCCTCTTGCTCCCATTCGTTGAATGATTTCAAAAAACAATGTTGGTCGATCTTCAATAGGCTTGGTAAATATTTGCAATAAATACCCTTCCTCATCGGCATCAATCATTATACCCAGTCCTTTCAAAGTTTCAATATCTTCTTTCAGTTCATGATTATGCTCCTCCAAACGTACAGGAACAGATTTATAATATTCATCCGGAGGTGTACTTAAAAATTCCACTCCCCTTTTTCTCATCTCAGTTACTGTTTTGATGATATCATTCGTGGCTACTGCGATGTGCTGAACACCTGGACCTTCATAGAAATCAAGGTACTCTTCGATTTGAGATTTTTTCTTCCCTTCAGCCGGTTCGTTAATTGGAAATTTAATACGACCATTTCCATTACTCATCACTTTACTCATTAAGGCTGAATATTCCGTATGAATTTGTTTATCATCAAAAGATAAAAAGTTCTCAAAGCCCATAACGTCCTCGTACCATTTTACCCAAATATCCATTTCTCCCCAACCAACATTTCCAACCATGTGATCGATATACTTCAAACCAACAGACTCAGGTTTATAATCTGACTCCCATTTCTGAAAACCTGGCATAAAAGTCCCTGTATAATTTTTTCTTTCAACAAAAACATGCACCGTTTCGCCGTATGTATATATACCGGAACGCACAATTTCCCCATGTTCATCCTTTTCAACGGTTGGTTCCATATACGACTTTGCTCCTCTCGAAATGGTCTCTTGATATGCTTTTCTAGCATCATCAACCCATAAAGCAACCACTTTTACCCCATCACCATGTTTTACGATATGATCGTTGATTGGCGATTTTGAATTTAATGGTGTTGTTAAAACCAAGCGAATCTTATCTTGCTTCAGTACATATGACACGTGATCCTTGCTACCAGTTTCTAAGCCTTTATAGGCATATGATTGAAATCCAAAAGCAGTCTTGTAAAAATGGGCTGCCTGCTTGGCATTACCCACATAAAATTCGACATAATCAGTACCTAATAATGGTAAAAAATCTTGAGCTCCTTCAAAGATTTTTTCAAGACCATAATCAACATTTTTAACTTCTTTCATTGTTTTATTCTAATTAATGTATCCAAGATTTGTAATAATCTTTTACTTCTATTTCTACTGCTTGTTTAGTGAGTTTTAGTGGCTTAAATGTATCCACCATAACCGCAAGCTCTTCTGTTTTTGTTTTACCAATACTTCTTTCATAAGCTCCCGGATGAGGCCCATGTGGTATACCTGACGGATGCAATGTAATTTGCCCTTTGGATATATCATTTCGACTCATAAAATCTCCATCAACATAATACAAAACTTCATCTGAATCAATATTGCTGTGATTATATGGAGCAGGAATAGCTTCAGGGTGATAGTCGTATAATCGTGGGCAAAATGAACATATTACAAATGCCGAAGTTTCGAATGTTTGATGAACTGGAGGTGGCTGATGAACTCTTCCTGTTATAGGTTCAAAATCATGAATTGAGAAAGCATATGGATAATTGTATCCATCCCACCCTATTACATCAAACGGATGTGAGGCATAACTATAATCGTATAATATTCCTTCCTTTTTTATTTTAACAATGAATTCACCCTTTTCATCATGGGTCTCTAATCCTTCAGGCGTTCTTAAATCTCTTTCGCAAAATGGCGAATGTTCAAGTAGTTGTCCAAACCAATTCCTATATCTTTTTGGTGTATATATCGGATGTCTGGATTCAATAATAAAATGTCGGTTATTCACATTTTCAAAACTCATTTGGTAAATCATTCCCCGAGGAATCACAAGGTAATCACCATATGAAAAATCAATATTTCCTACCTGAGTTCTTAATTTCCCTTTTCCTTCATGAATAAAAATGACCTCATCAGCGTCAACATTCTTATAAAAATAATTCTCAGTAAGATTTGTCGGCCTTGATAGATGTAAAGTCACATCACTATTCGTTAGCACAGGAATTCTTGAATCGATTAAATCGTTTATTTCAGGTACATCAAAACCCTTAAATGCACGCATTTGCATGTTTTTATCAACTTCAATCACAGGACTAATATCCTTTTTCCCTAAAATCTCATTGACCTTTGTTGGTGGCTGAAGATGATACAACAAAGACGACATCCCATCAAAACCAATTGTACCGAATAATTGCTCGTGGTACAATTCTCCATTTGGCTGTCTAAAAACTGTATGTCTTTTGTGAGGGATTTTTCCCAAATGACGATAGAATGGCATAGGAATCGATTTAAATATTTTCTGTGACTACAAAATAACAATCAATTATTTAATAAAAAAATGACAATTGTCAGTTTTAAATAATTGTTACCAAAAATTTGAATTCAAAGGTTAAATTTGTAAAAAAATTTATCATGTCAAAAATACTGGTTATCGGCTCAAGCGGTCAAATTGGAATAGATTTAGTTTTAGAGCTCAGGCGAAGAAAAGGCGTGAACAATGTGATTGCCACAGACATTAAGGAACCATGTCCAACCTTGATTAGTGATGGTCCTTTTTACCAATTGGATGTTTTGGATAAAGAAAAACTTGAATGGCTTATTCAAGAGGAAAATATCACTGAAGTGTATCTACTTGCGGCCCTATTGTCCGCTATAGCCGAACAAAAACCTCAAGCTGCATGGAAATTGAATATGGATGGTTTATTGAATATCCTAGAACTAGGAAAACAAAAAAAATTGAAGAAGATATTTTGGCCAAGCTCTATTGCTGTATTTGGTTCAAACTCTCCCAAATTAAATACACCCCAACATACCATTATGGAACCCAGTACCATCTATGGCATTTCAAAACTTGCTGGAGAAAGATGGTGCGAATATTATTTCAATAAATTCGGAGTTGACGTAAGAAGTATAAGGTATCCGGGTCTGATTTCATATAAGAGTAAACCAGGCGGAGGAACAACGGATTATGCCATTGAAATTTTTGAAAAAGCCATAAATAAGGAGCTTTTTAATTGCTATTTAGAAAAAAATACGTTTTTACCAATGATGTACATGGATGATGCGATTAGGGCAACAATTGAAATTATGGAAGCACCACCTGAAAAAATTAAGATTAGATCCTCATATAATATTGCAGGTACGAGTTTTTCACCAGAAGAAATAGCAACTGAAATAGAAAAGGAATTGGGACGAATTAACATAGCTTATAATCCTGACTTCAGACAAAATATTGCTGATTCGTGGCCTGATTCGATTGAGGATAAATACGCAAGAAATGATTGGGGATGGTCCGTTTTTTACGATTTACCGAAAATAATTAAAGAAATGATCAAAGGCATGTCATAGAAGGGATACAGAATAAATTTACTACCTTTTTTTATGACTATTTTACATTTTGTTTAACTTTTTCTTTGTTTTGTTAAACATTTTTTGTTTAACTTTACATCGAATTAATTAAACAAAATAAATCATGTCAACTTTAGAATTCAATCAAGCGTTAATAGACATCGAAAACAACTTGAAATCTTTCGCTTTAGGATTTACAAGAAACAACGAAGATGCCAAAGATTTAACTCAAGAGACGTTATTAAAAGCCATCAAGTACAGAAACTATTACACGCCTCAGACTAATTTCAAAGCGTGGGTTTTTACAATAATGCGTAATATCTTTATCAATCAGTACCGAAGAAAAGTAAAATCAGGAACAATTTTCGACAATTCAAAAGAAATGTTTTTACTCACTAACAGCGCTGGTTCTGAAGAAAATGCAGTTTCTCAAATTGCAACAAAAGACATTGAAGAGAAAATTGCAGGTCTTAGTGAGGAATATAAAGATCCGTTTGAAATGCACTTTAAAGGATTCAAGTACAAAGAGATAGCAGATAAGCTTGGAATTCCTATCGGGACGGTGAAAAGTAGAATTTACATTGCAAGAAAAAAATTAATAGATTTACTAC
>WTIB01000199.1 GCA_011522905.1 Crocinitomicaceae bacterium
GAATTTTTACAATAAAAGTTTCCTTAAATATACAAACAAGAATTGATTTGCGTTTTTTATAACACAAAAAACTATGAGGACAGTTCAATACCTAACTCCTTAAGCTGTTCTTCATCCAAAGGAGATGGAGCATCAATCATGGTGTCTCTACCACTGTTGTTTTTTGGAAAGGCAATATAATCTCGTATTGACTCAGAGCCACCCATTGTAGCGACCAAACGATCCAAGCCAAAGGCCAATCCACCATGAGGTGGAGCACCGTATTCAAAGGCATTCATCAAAAATCCAAATTGTGCCTCTGCCTCTTCTTTGGTAAAGCCAAGTAAATCGAACATTCGGGATTGCAAAGCTTTGTCATGTATTCTTATGGAACCTCCTCCAAGCTCTACTCCGTTCATGGCCAAATCGTAGGCATTGGCGCGAACTTTTCCAGGATCTGTATCTATCAGATTGATATCTTCAGGCTTGGGTGAGGTAAATGGGTGATGCATAGCGTGATACCTTTTTGTATCCTCATCCCACTCTAGTAAAGGGAAATCAACAACCCAAAGAGGTTTAAATATATTTGGGTCTCTCAATCCAAGCTCATTGCCTAAGTGTAAACGCAATTCATTGAGCTGCTTTCTTGTAGTATCGAGGTCACCGCACAAAATCAATAAAAGGTCTCCAGGTTTGGCACCACATTGGTCGAGCCATGCTTTTTTATCCTCTTCACTATAGAATTTATCTACTGAAGATTTTGTCGAGCCATCTTCGTTGTATTTCACATAAACCAACCCTTTTGCGCCAATTTGTGGTCGTTTGACCCAATTGGTTAAGGCATCAAGCTGCTTTCGAGAATAGTTTGCACATCCTTCAGCATTGATGGCAATGACCGACTCAACGCTATCAAAAACAACAAAGCCTTTTCCCTGAGCTTTTTCGGTAAGCTCATTGAGCTCCATTCCAAAACGGATATCCGGCTTGTCCGACCCATATCTTTCCATGGCTTCTGCATAGGTCATTCTTGGGAATTTATCATCAAGGTCAACTCCGCGAACAGACTTAAATAAGTGCTGAACTAGGCCCTCAAAAGTTTGTAAAACATCCTCTTGCTCAACAAAGGCCATTTCACAGTCAATCTGTGTAAATTCGGGTTGTCTATCCGCCCTTAAATCCTCATCTCTAAAGCATTTTACAATTTGATAATAGCGATCCATTCCTGACACCATCAAAAGCTGCTTAAAGGTTTGGGGTGACTGGGGAAGTGCATAAAACTCATTGGGATTCATGCGACTTGGCACCACAAAATCTCGTGCACCTTCTGGAGTAGATTTGATTAAAACAGGCGTTTCAACGTCCATGAAATTCTGATCATCCAAATATTTTCTGGTTTCCAATGAAACTTTGTTTCTCAACTTGAGCTTTTCTTGGACGGGATTTCTTCTGAGGTCCAGATAACGGTACTGCATTCGCAATTCATCACCGCCATCAGTTTCATCTTCAATCGTAAACGGTGGTGTTTTTGCTTCATTTAACACATTTAGTGAAGTCACCTCAATTTCAACTTCACCCGTAGGCATATTTTTATTTTTACTACTTCTCTCGATTACTTTCCCTTCAACTTGAACAACAAATTCACGGCCTAGCTTTCTTGCCTTTTCACATAGCCCTTTATCCGTTTCCATATTGAAAACCAGCTGGGTTATTCCATAACGATCTCTTAAATCAATAAAGGTCATTCCTCCTAGATCACGAGATTTCTGAATCCAACCCGAAAGGGTAACCGATGTCCCGATGTGTTCCCCCCTCAATTCTCCACAAGTGTGTGTGCGATACATAGTTATCTTTTAGTAGCGCAAAAATAAGAAACATAACGCGCCAATAGATGTATAATCTCAATTTTTGACCCATTTCGTGTTTTCACACAAAGAATTTCAAGTACATTTGCACCAAATATTATTAGAACAAGTAATGGAAATTAAAGACATCTTATCTACGTTTGGCATAGAACAAACGAATAATGGGGCTTCAACGGGAAGCTCATGGCTTAACACGCAAGGAGAAGTTATAAACGTATATTCTCCTGTTGACGGGGAGCTTATGGCTACTGTTAAATCAGCTGAAGCTGCTGACTATGAGAAGGTGATTCAAAAGGCCTCAGAGGCCTATAAAGAATGGCGTACGATTCCTGCCCCTTTGAGAGGAGAGGTTATACGTCAATTGGCTGAAAAGCTAAGAGAAGTAAAAGAACCTCTTGGTCAGCTTGTTTCCTATGAAATGGGAAAATCATTACAAGAAGGTTTAGGTGAAGTTCAAGAAATGATTGACATCTGCGATTTTGCGGTGGGACTTTCTAGACAATTATACGGTTTAACAATGCACTCTGAAAGACCAGGTCACAGAATGTATGAGCAGTATCACCCTATCGGTATCGTAGGAATTATTTCTGCGTTTAACTTTCCAGTCGCTGTTTGGAATTGGAATACAGCATTGGCATGGGTTTGTGGTGATGTTTGTGTGTGGAAACCATCAGAAAAGACCCCATTAACAGCGATTGCTTGTCAGCAAATCACAAAAGAGGTATTTGAGGCGAACAATGTTCCTGAAGGTGTTTCAGGATTGGTTATTGGCGGTGCAGAAATAGGAAAGCTCATGTCAAATGACAAAAGAGTTCCATTGGTATCGGCAACAGGTTCCACAAGAATGGGTAAATCAGTTGGAGAAGCTGTTGGAGCAAGGTTAGGAAAGTCTTTATTAGAGCTTGGAGGAAACAATGCCATTATCATCACGCCAAGTGCAGACCTTAAAATGGTGGTTCCAGGTGCCGTATTTGGTGCGGTAGGAACAGCAGGACAGCGATGTACCTCTACCAGAAGATTAATTATTCATTCCAGCATATACGATAAAGTGAAAGACGCCTTGGCCAATGCATACAAGCAATTGAGAATTGGTGATCCTTTAGATCAGAACAATCATGTCGGGCCTCTTATTGATAAAGATGCGGTAAACATGTACCTCAAAGCCATCGAAGCTGCCAAGGCAGAAGGTGGAACAATTGTAGTTGAGGGAGGAGTTTTGGAAGGTCCAGGATATGAGTCTGGTTGTTATGTAAAACCTGCCATTATTGAGGCAGAAAATAGCTTTGCGATTGTACAGCATGAAACCTTTGCACCCATATTGTATTTGATGAAGTATGATGGATCTGTCGAGGATGCGATTGAAATGCAGAACAATGTACCTCAAGGATTATCATCAGCGATTATGACTAGTGATCTAAAAGATTCAGAAAAGTTCTTGTCCTATGCAGGTTCTGATTGCGGTATTGCAAATGTAAATATCGGTACCTCAGGTGCTGAGATTGGTGGAGCATTTGGAGGAGAGAAAGAAACAGGTGGTGGACGCGAGTCTGGCTCAGATGCTTGGAAAGTATATATGAGAAGACAAACCAATACCATTAACTATACCGATAGCCTTCCATTGGCTCAAGGTATCAAGTTCGATTTATAAATTTAAGGCCCCGTGGCGCAACTGAATAGCGCATCAGATTTCGGCTCTGAGGGTTACAGGTTTGAATCCTGTCGGGGTCAC
>WTIB01000295.1 GCA_011522905.1 Crocinitomicaceae bacterium
GGTAATATATCTCTCTGCGTTTACGAGGGTTTGTTTTCTAATCCATTCTTCAGGGACCTTATCCTTGTGCGTGTTCCTTACTTCTATGTAATATCCAAAAACATTATTAAATGCGATTTTTAGACTTGGAATCTCCGTGCGTTCGGATTCTCTTTGCTGAAGCTCCGTTAGAAAGTCTTTTCCATGGTATGCAATTTCTCGAAGTTCATCAAGCTCTTTATTCCAACCTGATTTTATCACCTCTCCTTTTCCAATTTGGCCTGCAGGTTCTTCGCACAGTGACTTATTAATAAGCTCAATTAAAGATACGCAGCAATCCAGTTTCTCAATCAAATGACTTAAACTTTTTGGTTGGTCATTGGTATCAAGTAGTTTCTTTAATGGGTCAATTTCAAGCAATGTTTTTTTCAAGTGTGCTACCTCTTTTGGATTCACCCTACCCACAGCAACTTTGGAAATTAATCGTTCTAGATCTCCAATATTTTTGAGTCTTTGAGACAATTCGAAGCCAATTTTTTCATTTGATTTTAAAAAATCTACGACTTCAATTCGGTCTTCAATGGGTTTTTTGTTTTTAAGAGGAAGCATAATCCATCTCCGCAACATACGACTTCCCATCGCCGTTTGAGTTTCGTCTAAAATATCAGAAAGCGTTCTTGCATTTTCATGGGGTGAAGAAACGAGTTCAAGATTTTTAATGGTAAAGCGATCTAACCAGACGTATTTATCTTCTTCGATTCTTGATATTCCAGTAATGTGATCTAGTTTTTTATGTTCACTTTCTCCCAGATAATGAAATACGGCTCCTGCGGCTATAATAGCCTCAGTCATTCCAGCTACTCCAAATCCCTTTAAGGATTTGGTGCCAAAGTGCTTATTTAATATTTCTTCTGCAAAATCCGAGGTGAATACCCAGTCATCTAATCTAAAGGTATAATGGGATGTTCCAAATAAGCCTTCGAATTCCTTACCCTTATTTTTTTGAAATAGGATTTCGCTAGGATTAAAATTTGAAATGAGCTTATTGATGTATTCATGATCTCCTTGAGCCACCAAAAGCTCTCCTGTAGAAACATCAAGTAAGGCAATACCATGATTATTTTTGGTAAGTTGAATGGCGCACAAAAAGTTATTTTCCTTTTGATTCAGCACCTCATCATTGAAAGACACTCCAGGAGTTACCAATTCAGTAACACCCCGTTTTACTATTTTTTTGGTCATTTTAGGGTCCTCGAGCTGATCACAGATAGCAACTCTTTCTCCCGCCCTAACAAGCTTAGGTAAATAGGTATTTATCGAATGGTGAGGGAAGCCCGCAAGCTCTATGTGGGCTGCTGCACCATTTTTTCTTTTCGTCAAAATAATACCCAAGATGTTGGATGCCTTAATAGCATCTTCACCAAAAGTTTCATAAAAATCACCAACACGAAAAAGCAGCATCGCCTTTGGGTGCTTCGCCTTGATTTGATTATATTGTCTCATCAAAGGAGTTTCTGTAGCTCCTTTTTCCTTAGTGGATTTCGCCAAGTGAAATGATTTTCTAAATTTTGTAGGTAAAGTTAATCGCATCCCTTTGGAAATCAAAGTATAGGAAAAAGATATTTTAAAAGAATGAATAAAAAGTTGAAGCTTTGGGAGTTAAACAGAAAAACCGAAGGTGAATATCGTGAGCAAAAGAAGTTTCCAATAGTGGTGGTATTGGATGATATTCGTTCTTTAAATAATATTGGCTCTTTTTTTAGAACAGCAGATGCATTTAATATTGAAAAGATTTGTCTTTGTGGCATTACAGCGACCCCACCTCACAGGGATATTCATAAAACCGCACTTGGATCAACAGAAACTGTGCAATGGGAGCATCACAAAAATACACTATCATGTATTAAAGACTTGCACAAAGATGGGTATGAGATTTGTGTAATAGAGCAAACAGAAGAGACGACACTTTTACAGGAAGTTTCCACACTACCAAAGCGCCCAACGGTATTAATTTTTGGAAATGAGGTCAATGGTGTGGACCAAGCGGTAGTGGATTTTTCGAATCGGGTAATAGAAATTCCCCAATTCGGAACTAAGCACAGCCTTAACGTAAGTGTTTGTGCTGGAATTGTACTTTGGGAGTTTTGTAAAAAGTTCATGAAATGAGGGGATTGGCCTTTTTACTTTTTATATTTCCTTTGTTTTTGTCGGCACAAATTAAAAATGTCACACTTCTCGACCACTGGTCAGATTCTACACTGATTTCAAATTCTAGTCAGGTTCGTTATAGTGGTTGCTACTCATTTTCTAAAGCCGATCATGATTATGCGGTCATTGGCACAACAGAGGGATTTCACATTTTTGAAATTACCATCGACAATAGTTTGACATTCATTGACAGTATCAAAGGAAACTATATTTCGTCCCAGGCAATTACAAGAGAATATGCCCATTACAATGATTTTTTATATGCGATTGGGGATGAGGGCGATGCGTCACTTCAAATTATAGATTTGTCTAATCTTCCTGATTCGGTAAACCTTGTCTCAGAAATTCAAGATGAAAGGGTAGGAAAAGCACATAACATTTACATTGACTCTTCTCGGGCATTGATGTATTTGTGTTTAGTAACCCCAATTGTAAATGGCATGGAGACATCTATGATTCCACTTCGGGTGTATTCACTTGAAAACCCACTTTCTCCAAGCACAATATTTAGTGGATTTGATGACCTTTCAGAGGTGCATGATTTTGAGTTTAAAGAATCGGTAGGTATTCTTAATTGTGGTTTTCAAGGGATTAGGGTTTATGATTTTTCCATTCCCGAAGCCCCAATATATTTGAATAATCTCGAATTTTATCAAGAACAAGGGTACAACCATCAGGGGAGCTTAAGTGAGGATGGATCGATTTATGTTTTTGCAGATGAAACACCGGGCACAAGAGTTAAAAAGTGCACCGTTACAGAGACCTACGGGCTACAAGTTCAGCAGCTTTTTGGAGTTGAAAACACACCTTACGATAAAACGGCACATAACATAAAGGTTATTGGAAACTTGGCTTATGTGGCCTATTATAATGATGGTCTGAGAATTTATGATTTAAGAAATAATCCCCCAAATGAAATTGCAGCTTACGACACGCATACAGATCTGCCTGGAAATGAGTTTTCCATGTGGGGAGCGTGGGGCATAGAGGCTATTGCTTCAAATGATCAGGTTTTGATTTCAGATCGTATCAGTGGCTTGTATTTATTTGAGTTTGACAGGACTTTTTTTGAACAGGCCAAATCACCATCAAGTGTGACTTGTTACCCTAATCCTATTTCTTCGGGGGAATCGATCATTGTTCGTATGACGGATGATCGAATAAGTCGATTCAACATCACACTATCTGACCAGACTGGAAAAGAAATTTTAACTAAAGAAACTTTTGATAATAGCTTTGCGGCAATTACTGTAAATGTTGCTCAAGGCACCTATTTTATTGAAATTCAATTTCCCGAAGAATTGATTTTACAAAACGAAACGTTGAAGCTAATTGTGAATTGATTTTTTCTTAAGAACATGATTTT
>WTIB01000191.1 GCA_011522905.1 Crocinitomicaceae bacterium
GTTCAATGGCGAAACACTTAGGTAAGCTTCATTTGTTGTATCGATTGAAATGGTAAAATCATCATAATCAAATACTGATTCTATATTATGAGTGATAAGTTTACCTGACATGAGCCATCCAGAGAATACAATGTCTCGATTTTCAAGCATTCGAATATAGGATGAATCAGGAAACAAAACGGTTCTTTGCTTGGATGAGAAATTAACCTGTTCAATTTCATTTAAATAAATTTCATTCTTATCTACATCTATGTAGGCGTAGCATGGTGTCCTCTTTCTTCTTCTTGACACTTCTTGATATTCTTTCTGTATTTTCTGTAAATATGGATCCTTGCGAATCTCATCTTCAGAATAATTCAGCATTTTCGGCCGAAGATCAGTAACAAACATGAGCTCGTCATAGTCCTTTTCACCTTTCTTAGATAATGCATAATTAAGCAATTTCTGCTCTACAATGACATGGCTTGAATTGGAAGAATATTGAATAAATCCCATACTAGATATGTCAATGAGCTGAGATTTGGCTTGTCCTACTGTTTTGCGAAGTTTACTGGCAACTAAACCAACGGGAAGATAAGTTGTATCTTCCATAAAACTCAATTCTGCTATTTTCATCAAGGGATTAATATTACCTATACCTGAAAATTTATCAAACGTACGTTCATCAAAATAGTCCCAGGATTCAACATGAGCATATCTTTGAGATTGCGCTGTTCCAACCTCATACGTATACATGGGGAATGCTGTATTTAAACGCCAAGCTAAAACAGGAGCATCAACAAATATTTTAAAATAATTATCTATAAAGGGTATGGAATTAGTGCCTTTTTTACCCGCGGTAACCCTTAACTCTTTTTGCTCCTCATTCCAATATACAACCGCATCAGTTGTGTATAACGAATCCCCATTATCGTAATACATAGAAATATCTGCATTTCTTGCAATGATTTGTTGAGGAGTCATTAAAAAATTAAGTGATCGAAGCTCGAAAAGACTTTTATCTTTATAATTAACAGTAAGTTTTGCCAGGTTATCTTCTACCCCTCTTCCGATAAAACTTGCTCCTTCAAGAGTAAATCCACCATCATAATCAATTTGATCACGTAGTCCCTTAATTAATAAACGCTTTTCAAATGAATTAAAAATAGGACTAGATTCACCTTCCTTTAAATTAAATACCGTTTTATCTTCAAGTCTACCCAAAATCGGTTGCTCAAAATACGGTGTAGTGAGCTCTACAGTATCGACTTTTAAAATAGATTGATTTGCCTTTACCGTGTAACCCCTAACTTTAGCGAAGGTTTCATTTTTGGGAAAATGAACCTTCTCCCATGTCAATTTACCTCCTCTTGCTTTCCAAATATTTTGAGAAATATCAAAATAACCTGATGTATTATAAACAACAATACTATCTCTAGGTCCAGATTGATAAACCATACACTTAAGATCTGTACTTTTCACTACTAATCGTAAAGATTTTTTATTTTCCCATTTCAAGCTACCTCCATCAAGTACCCATCTATGATCTGACTTCTTGTAAAAGCTTCTGTACTTGAATAGCCCTTCACTAAAATGAATGAATTCCCTAAATTCTCTTGGTTCCATTTCACTTAAAAAAGTTTCATAGAATGCATGCCATTGAGCTGTAAATGTCGGCGAAAAAGAATTTGTTTTTGAATAGTAAAGGGCATATATATAATGCATAACATCGGACGACTCATATGACTTTTTAAACATTGAATTACAAGTCTCAATAAATCGATTGTATTCTTGAGAATTTAATTTTGAGTTCTGAATGAATTTCGAAAAATCATGTTTAACGAAATGAGTAAAAGACTCATTTTCAATGATTTTAGGTAATTGTTTTAAGAGCTTATCTTTCTCCGATGATAGTTTTTGCGCATGAATTGAACCGAGCAAAAAGAAAAATAATGAAATAAGTAAAAAACGCATAAACCTCATTTTTGAAGAATGAGGATTGCCCATTCATCCTTAACAGTAGTTGATATAAATTTGAATCCAACTTGATTAGCCAGAGTTTTCAACTCACTGACATCTGTACTAAAAAAACCACTTAAATATAACAATCCATTTTCACATAATGAGTCGAAATATTTCGGTAAATGTTTCTTTAAAATATTTTTATTAATGTTTGCAAGTATGACATCAAATTTCTTGCCATCAATGAGATTTACATCCCCACAAATCGTATCAATAAACTCACATTCATTTAAATCAATATTTTCTTCACAGTTTTCAATAGACCATTCTTCAATATCAATTGCGGTTATGTCCTTAGAACCCTTCTTTTCAGATAAAATGGCTAAAACACCAGTACCTGTGCCCATATCCAATACCTTTTTACCTACTAAATCTAACCGAAGGACAGCTTCACACATCAAAAAAGTTGTCTGATGATGCCCTGTTCCGAAAGACATTTTTGGTTGAATTATAATGGTGGAATTGAAATTTTCTTTTTGTTCATGAAAAGGCGCTCTTATATAAAGTTGTTGAGCTATTTCAACAGGATCAAAGTTAGCCTCCCAGCTTGCATTCCAATTTCGGTTTTCGATTTCTAATTTTTCATATGAAATTTCCACATCTTCTCCTTCCAATGATCTCAATAAAGAGTTAAAGATTAACTCATCAAAATCCGTATTCGAGATGAATGCCTTGAGTATTCCATCCTCCTCATAGAATCCATGAAAATCAATTTCTGATAAATAGGCAATTAATATTTCTGTCCATGGCTTTAAAGGAGTTATTCTAAATTGAAATTCTAGATGACTCATTTGGAGAACTCAACAATTTGTAAAAAAGCGTTTTGTTTTAGCGATGCACCTCCAATCAAACCTCCATCAATATTCTGACAAGAAAAGAGTTCCTCTGCATTATTTTCATTACAACTACCACCGTACAAAATTGAAATATGATCACTGATCGATTCAGAAAACAAATCAACCAATACACCCCGAATAAAGGCATGCATTTCCTCAGCTTGAGACGGGGACGCAGTTACTCCCGTTCCTATTGCCCATATGGGCTCATATGCAATAGATATTTTGTTGAGTTCTTCAGTTGATAATGTTCGCAAAACCTCTATTTGTTCTCGAATTATTGTTTTTTCATTACCCAATTCTCTTTGTTCAAGAGATTCACCACAGCAATAGATGATATGAAGACCTGCCTTAATTCCCGCTTTAATTTTTTTGAAAAGCAATTCGTTTGATTCAGCAAAAATTATTCTTCTTTCACTATGTCCAACAAGGGCATAACTACAACCCAAATCTTTGAGCTGAGTCGCACTTACCTCCCCAGTGTAGGCACCTTTTTCTTCGAAATAAAAGTTTTGTGCACCAACATGGATCCCTGTGTTTGTCACTTGGAGTAAATCAGCAAGATAAATATTAGGCGGAAAAACAACTACCTCAGCTCCTTTATGGTCAGATAAACTTTGACTCAGACCATTAAATAGAGAAACAGCCTCCTTTCTTAAAAGATTCATTTTCCAGTTAGCAGCAACTATTTTTTTAGCCATTA
>WTIB01000215.1:0-5160 GCA_011522905.1 Crocinitomicaceae bacterium
CTTTATTTGAAGAGAGTCTCCCTCCCTGAATCACTTTACATGTAATCTGTTTCTTGCCATCCGTTTTAATGACTTCAAGCATAAGTTTTCCATCGTCCAAAAGAATAAGTTCTCCTGCTTTAACATCCTCTGGGAGTTTGGCATAATTGATAGAAAAAACCTTTTCAGTTCCAATAATCTCATCTGTTTGAACAACAACCTTCTCACCTACCTTTAGCTCTACAGAGTCCTCGGTCATTTCTCCGGTCCTAATTTTAGGTCCTTGTAAATCAGCTAGGATAGCTACGTTTAATCCTAATTCTTCATTCAGTTCCTCAATTCGCTGAATCACAACAGTATGATCTTCATACGTTCCATGTGAAAAATTTAATCTGCACACATTCATTCCAGCCTTTATCATTTCTTTCAGTACCTCTTTTGAAGATGACGAAGGCCCTATGGTAGCCACTATTTTAGTTCTTTTCATTATTTCAATCGTTTAGATATTCTGAAAACTCAAAATCACTACTCGAGAAAGGGAAAACAGCAATCACGCCATTAATTTTTCTGAGTTTCATAATTAAATCTTCCGGTTCATTTATATAATCTTCCCTCATGATTAAAAAAAAATCAAGCTTTTCACTTTGTGAAAACAATACCGAAGCATTTTGCTTGTTCTTTACAAGAAGGTACTTGGATTGATCCTCCTCATTTTCATGAATATAATATTCATATGACTTTATTTCTTTATTCTTATTGGGAATAGCGAAACACTCAAATGATTTATGAAACCGAAGATTCATATGTTTATTTAACAACCATGCAAAACGATGATCCCCTAGACCTGTTGAGATTCCCAATATAGGAAACTCTGTTACTTCATCCAGTTCTAGCTTAAGTTTTTTAACACGAGTCATACACTACAAATTTACATAATAATCAATACCGCTCGAGTAACATTGCAAGTTCTTTCAATTATGAAACTAGAATCCCATGAAGAGCATCAATAAACTATAAAATAGATTGAAAAATATTCATTGGGAGTCTCGTCGCATTCATTATTTCTTAATTTTGTTCTATTCAAAAAAAATCATTTGATGAAAGTTTTTTTCGCTTTTTTGATTCTAGTAATGAGTGCTTCAAATGTATTTGCTCAACCTACAAAAGCTGTCACAAACAAGGATAGCTACAGCTGGATGTTTGGACTCTCGTGGGTAATGACTGATGATGACGGAGATGCCTTCAACCCATTCCTTGTGCAAAATCTACACACACATCTTTATCCCTCGCAAATTACTGTAGATAAATACTTCTATAATGGGTGGAGCGGAGAAGCGTCTCTCTCCTACTCTATCTATAATGATCAAAAATTGACCAATGGAGAAACAGGCATTGAAGGAGGATTATTCGCAATGGATTTCCATTCTAAATATTCGCTTTACAAAATCCTAAATAAAGGGATGATTGATCCATTTTTTGTGGGAGGAATTGGGATTTCTTCAAGGAGCTATCAAAATGAAAATATTCGACCAATTTCGCTCACCTTGAACATCGGAGGTGGAATTAATTTTTGGGTATCTAATTACATTGGAATTCAAATTAGAAGTACCGCAAAAGTTGGCGTGATTGACTTTTTCAAAAAATCTGATTATATGCAACACAGTATTGGTGTTGTTGCTCGTTTTGAATCCTTAAAAGGAGAAGATAATGAGTTTAATAAATCAAAATATAAAATCAGTAAAAAACGAAAGAAGATTAAACACATTAAGAAGAAGAAAAAGAAAGACGACTCTTAATTGTCGATCTTAAATTTTTTGACCGTTTTCTGACTTTCAGTTTCAATCCCAAAGGTGTAAACACCGTTTTCCAATTTACTTGTATCGTACCTTATGATATGTCCTCCCTTATCATACTGCTTACTCACAAGAAATAGCTCTTTTTCGTTTAAGTTCCAGATTTTGAAATCAACTTCTAATGGCTTTGGACATTGAAAATAGAATTCAACCTCACCTTTAACAGCAAAAGTCTCGGTGCTGTATAGAACACAATACTCATTCGCATCAACTCTTCCTTTACTCAATCTTTTAAGCAAGAGCTTGTAAGCAATAATGAGCGTGAGTATAATTAATGAAACAATTAATAAGTCTGTTATCATATTAAAGCGCAATTAAACCCTCAATTTCTGAGGCCTTTTTATAAATTTCAATTATATCAACAGCTGAAAGCATAACCTGTTTGTTACTGACTGAAACAAATTTACCATTTGCAGATTTTTTTATCTTAAGCTCTGTTGTTGTATCGTAAAGCGCCGAAACTTTGGCAACATTATCATTTTTATTGGGAACAATGAATTTGAAAAAATATACATGAGGATATTCTAATGCCTCCAATTGCAACTTCAGGCTTTCATATTCTTTCATACACAAAATTAATTTTTATTTGTTTAACAAAGCATGGTATTTATAATGAAATTGAAGTGTTATTTTTACACAATGAAATTTTTCATTTGTGTCATCCTTTTTTGCTTTTCGTTTGGGGTATTTGCCCAGAAAAACCTTACGGCACTTGAGATTAATGAACCTATTCGTTTAGATGCCTCTTTCAGTGAAGAGGCATGGAGTAAAGTCCAATGGGAATCGAATTTCACAACCTTAAAACCCATACCAGGAAAAATTCCTTCCAAACCAACAGAGATAGCCATACTCTATGATAAAGAGGCCATTTATTTTGGAGTAAAATGTCATGATCATGGAGATTCTGTTTCACGTGTGCTTTCTACGCGAGATGACTTTAACCCTAATTTAGATTTAATTGGAATTTTTCTAGATACCTATAATGATAAACAGAACGGTTTCTTTTTTGGTGTTACGAGTGTTGGAGTTCAAATCGACTCTAAAATATTTAATAATGATTATAACGACCTTCTTAACTTGGTTTGGAACAGCAAGACAATTATTAATAAAGATGGATGGTTCGCAGAAATTAAAATACCATATTCTGCAATACGTTTTCCGAAAAAGGACGTTCAAGATTGGAATATCAACTTTGGAAGGGCAATAAGTAGGTTTCGAGAAGAAAGTACGTGGCAACCTGTCAATCCCGATTTAGAAAATTATTTGTTAGAAAGTGGAAAAGTAACAGGAATTAAAGGCATTGAACCACCATTAAGACTTGCCTTAATTCCTTATTTATCGGGATACATAGATTATTCCAAAGAAAATGGAGCTAGCACCTCATACAACGGAGGAATGGACATCAAATATGGAATCAATGAAGCATTTACATTAGACGTAACACTTGTCCCTGACTTCGGACAAGTTGTTTTTGATCGTCAAGTTTTAAATTTAAGTCCCTTTGAAATTCAATTCAATGAAAATCGGCAATTCTTTACAGAAGGAACTGAGTTATTTAATAAATCAGGATTGTTCTATAGCAGAAGAATAGGTGTTCAAGCGCCTCCTGGTGTTTTGAATAATAACTTGGAGGAAGATGAAGTACTTATAAATACCATGAATGTTCCTCGCCTATACAATGCAAGTAAAGTATCTGGTCGACTAAAAAATGGTTTGGGAATAGGTGTTTTTAATGGGATAACTGCTGCTCAGTTTGGACAGGCTCTGAATATTTTAGATAGTACAGAAAGAGAGGTGATGATTTCTCCATTGTCCAATTTCAATGTAATTGTCCTTGATCAAAACCTCAAAAACAATAGCTATGTAACGCTTACCAATACCAATGTTTTAAGATCTGGTTCTTTCTATGACGCCAATGTTACAGGCCTCAATTTGAAACTCAATTCCAAAAGCAATGATTATTTCATTGAAGCTCAGGGAGCTATGTCGGCAATAATGAATTCAGGAGAAACTTCATTAGGTCACACATGGGGTGTTGAAACAGGAAAACAAAGAGGAGCTTTTGCCTTCAGTGGAGAATATTACGAAGAGTCTGATACTTACAGTCCAAATGATCTCGGATTCTTGCGCGCAAACAATAGCCGAGTATTTGGATTGAATGTTGCTTATAGGGACTTTAGCCCGTCTTTTTGGAAGCTGAATAAATTCATCACCAATGCTTCCATTTCTCAAGAGAGATTATTTGCTCCGAATCTATACGGAGCGACATTTTGGAATCTTAGATCCATTATGGTGAATAAATCATTTAATGCATGGGGTGTTGTTTTTAATGGCTCCATGACTGAAAGTAATGATTATTTTGAGCCAAGAGTCTGGGGAGAAAATTTCATACGACCCATATGGACGAATTGCCGAACGTGGTTTTCATCTAATTATCAAAAGCGAATTGCAGTTGATGCCGGTATCGGATATGTTTTTGTAGAAAGAGATAATTGGTGGGAATGGAATTACGATGCTGAGGTTCGGTTTCGAGTCAGTGATCGCTTGTTCATTATCCCAAAATGGGATCAAAGTTTTCAAAACAACAGTGAGGGCTTTGCTGTAGAATTTAGAAAGCCATCAGAAAGTTTAGATGGAATAATTTTCGGGAATAGAAATAGAAAAACATCTACCTCTACTCTTGGTATTGATTACACCATGACAAATAGAATAGGACTTACTTTTCGATTGAGACATTACAACTCAAAAATAGATTATAATTACTTCTACGAACTCCTTGACAATGGACGCCTTAACCGATTAGATGACTACACAGGTTTAGATGAAAATGGAATTTCATATTATGACATTAATTACAACGCCTTTACAATCGACATGTTCTTTCGATGGGTTTTTCTTCCAGGAAGTGAATTAAATCTAGTATGGAAAAACTCAATTTTCACCACAGACTCTGATGTAGCTGAAAACTATTGGAATACATTGAACAACACCTTGAAAAATGGACCAACCAATAGCTTTTCCCTTAAATTGATCTATTGGTTAGATACGCTTTCTCTGCGAAAAAAAGCTATCTGAAGCACTTAAAATAATCAAAAGGCTCCAAGCATTGATTACACTGATAATGCGCCTTACATGCCGTACTTCCGAATTGGCTCACCATTTTAGTGTCCTCAGAATCACATTTGGGGCATGGAACAATTATAGGGTCCGTGAACAACAATGACTTATCTGGTTCATTTTGAGGTGGGGCAATACCATAGTCTTTTAACTTTTGTTTGCCCTCCTGAGACATCCAATCTGTGGTCCAGGCCGGTGATAAAACCGTGTT
>WTIB01000215.1:5260-9614 GCA_011522905.1 Crocinitomicaceae bacterium
TTGCATATACTGCAAATCAGCCAATAAATACCCCATATGTTCAGAGTGCCTTCCTTGACGCCCTCCTTCAAACTTCCAATTATTATCTGGTAAGGATAGATTAGCCATTTCCAGTACTTCATTTATTGTATTTTCCCATTGAGATTTAATACTTTCCAAATCCGGAATAATGCTGTTTTTATGCAGCATTAAATCAACCTCATCTTGGTAAAATAGCTCGTGGGCATATCTATACAATGTATTCAATGACTCTTGTATTTTGGAGTGAGATTCCTCAGTGCCATCACCCAGGCGAATCACCCATTCTGATGAGTGTTTCAGGTGATACTTTGTCTCTTTCAATGATTTTTCTGCAATTGCCGCCAAGCTTTCATCACTTGAATGCTGTAATTTTTCAAGTAATGGCTTTCGAAAAGCATCAAATAAAAATTGACGCATAATGGTGTCACCAAAGTGACCATTCGGTTGCTCCACTAAAAGTACATTTACATACTCTTTTTCAAGCCTTAAAAAAGCCAAATCATCATTTGACTTATTTTCTCCTCCAAGAGCTCCTGCATATTCTAAAAACAATGTAGCCTGACCTATGAGATCCAAAGAAATGTTGGTGAGTGCAATATCCTCCTCGAGAATTGGACCATGACCACAAAGCTCTGCAAGTCTTTGTCCAAGAATTAGACTGTCATCTCCTAGTCTTAGGACATATTTATATAAAGCCTGTTCTAAATTCATAACTACATGTGTGAAATGCCATCTGGAACATCATAAAAGGTTGGGTGTCTATATACCTTGGATGATGCCGGTTCAAACATTGACTCCTCCTCAGAAGGATCGGATGCTGTTATTAAATTGGATGGTATTACCCATATTGAGATTCCTTCCATTCGTCTTGTGTAAACATCTCTTGCATTTTCAATTGCCATAGATGAATCAGCTGCTCTCAAGCTACCAACATGTTTGTGATTCAAGCCTTGTTTACTTCGGATAAAGACCTCCCATAGAGGCCAATCTTGATTATTTTTTGTCATTTTACGCTGATTTTTTCGCACTTCTTTTGTTCGCAAACGCCATTGCGGCCTCTACCACCCATTTTCCATCTTCTTTGGCCTTTCTTCTGGCATCCACTCGCTCTTTATTGCAGGGACCGTTTCCACCTACAACTTGCCAAAACTCATCCCAATTGATTTTACCAAAGTCATATCCTTTCTTTTTCTCATTCCATTTCAAATCTTTATCGGGAATTGTTAATCCTAAAATTTCAGCTTGAGGAACAGTGACATCAACAAACTGCTGTCTTAATTCATCGTTCGTGTGGCGTTTAATTTTCCAATTCATGGATTGAGCCGTATGCTTTGACTCCGCATCGTTTGGGCCAAACATCATTAGAGCAGGCCACCAAAAGCGATTGAGTGCATCTTGTGCCATTTCTTTTTGTTCTTGAGAACCATTTGAAAGTTTTGTCATGATTTCAAAACCTTGGCGCTGATGAAAAGACTCCTCCTTGCACACACGAACCATTGCACGAGCATATGGGCCATAAGAGCATCTGCAGAGAGGGACTTGATTCATAATCGCCGCACCATCTACCAACCATCCTATAGCACCCATATCTGCCCAAGTCAGAGTCGGATAATTAAAAATTGATGAATATTTTGCCTTTCCTGAATGCAAATCGTCTATTGTTTCCTCTCGATCGGCTCCCAATGTTTCCGCAGCACAATATAAATACAAACCGTGACCCGCCTCATCCTGAACTTTTGCAAGAAGGACTGCTTTTCTGCGTAGGTTCGGTGCTCTCGTAATCCAATTTCCCTCAGGCAGCATTCCAACAACTTCCGAGTGAGCATGTTGTGAGATTTGTCTAATCAAAGTATTTCTGTAATCATCGGGCATCCAATCATTGGGCTCAATCTTAATATCTTGATCAATTTTTTTCTGGAATTTTTCCTCTAAAACTTTAATATCTATGTTCTTCATCGATAAAGCGTTAACTATACAAATATAACCATAAACTACACCAACTAAAACAAAAGTAAATGAACAATGTTTTCCTTAACTTGCTTTCAGAATAAGATTGATTAATTTTAGCTTCAATTACGAAAGCATTTTAATGAGTTCAGATTTTTACAAGTTAACAGTGAATAAGGCCGTTAAGGAAACTGATGATTGTGTTTCCTTATCTTTTGATATTCCAGAAGAAATCAAAGATAAATTTGGATTTATATCTGGACAGTACCTAACATTAAAAACAACAATTAATGGTGAGGAAGTTAGGCGTTCATACTCCTTGTGTTCAGAACCTTCCTCTGGAATTCACAAAGTGGCGATTAAGCGTGTAGAAGGTGGTCTTTTTTCTACGTATGCCAACGAATCAATTAAGAATGGAGATGCCTTGGAATGTATGCCTCCTTCAGGTAATTTCAAACACATCCCTGAGCCTCAAGCGGAAAAAAATTATGTTCTTTTTGCCGCAGGGAGTGGTATTACGCCAATTCTTTCGATATTGAAAAGCATATTACTTCATGAATCCAAAAGTCGAGTCGTTTTATTTTATGGTAACAAGGGTTTTCACTCTATCATCTTTCGAGAAGAAATTGAATCATTAAAAAATCGATTTATCGATCGACTGAGTGTAATTCATATTTTCTCAAAAGAAAACCTAGGAAACCCTTTACAAAAAGGGAGAATTGACAAAATTAAATGCGAAAATCTATACAAGGCGTTTTTAACCAATACTGATATTGATGGGGTCTATATTTGTGGCCCTGAACAAATGACATTGGATATTAGAGATGTGATGCTGGAAAAAGAGATTCCCAATGAGTCTATTCATCTTGAATTGTTCGGGACATCAATAAAAAAAGAAAGCAAAAAAGACAAAAAAGATGGTCCTTCTTTTGACAGCTTAATCACATTAAAAATGGATGGTGATGAATACGATTTTCCACTAAATTCCAATGGTGAGAATGTACTTGACGCTGCTCAAAAAATAGGTCTTGATGTACCTTTTGCTTGTAAAGGAGGTGTATGCTGTACTTGTAAAGCAAAAATAATGGAAGGATCTGTGAGTATGGATGTGAACTACGGATTGGAACCAGACGAAATAGAGGCAGGATATGTTTTGACCTGTCAAGCCCATCCAACAACAAAAAATGTTTTTATTTCATTTGACGATTAAATTATGGCAATATTCAATCTTTTCGGTAAAAAAGAAAAAAGCAAAAACAAAGGGTATTATCCCATTCAAATATCAAATATTGAAAAACTCAATTCTAAAGCAGTTTCGGTTGAACTCGATATACCGACTACCTTAAAATCAAAGTTTCAATTTGAGCCAGGTCAATATGTAAACGTCATCATTAAGGTAAATGATGAGGAACATCGAAGGTCGTATTCCATTTGTAGTCACCCTGATGAAAATTTGCGTATTGCTGTAAAAAGGGTGGAAAACGGAATTGTATCGAATTGGTTTAATGACCTATCAAAATTGGATGAGCCTATTTTAGTATCCTCACCCACGGGAAGCTTCACGCTCCCTAAAAATGCCAAAAGTTTTGTTACAATTGCTGCGGGAAGTGGAATAACGCCCATCATGTCTATTTTGAAGGCACATTCAAAAGATCATGATTCGACACTTATTTATGGTAATAAGACAAAGAGTGAGGCCATTTTTCTTGAGGAGATTTATGATTTACCAATTACATCTATTGAATATATGTATAGCAGGGAAAAAGTGGATGGGGCTTATGAAGGTAGAATTAATAAAGACAATTTGACGCAATTAATTAAAAAGAACATTGAAATTCTCAAAAGTGATTATTTCTTAATCTGTGGACCTGAAGAAATGATTCACAATTGTAAGGAAACATTGAACTTTTTTGGATTATCGGACGATAAAATTTTATTCGAATTATTCACCACCCCTACTATTTCTGGTGAGGAAGACAAAAGTCAAGAATTCAATGGTACATCAAAAGTAAGTGTGTTAATTGATGATGAAGATGCTCATTTTGAATTGTCAGGTAATGGTCCAACTATATTAGATGCCGTAGAGGGTGAAGGTCTTGATGCCCCTTACTCTTGTCGCGGTGGAGTTTGCTCTTCATGCAAAGCCAAAATTTTAGAGGGATCAGCCCACATGGATTTAAATTACTCTTTGACAGATGAGGAAGTAAAAGAAGGTTATATCCTTACATGTCAGGCACATCCAACAAGTGAAATCTTAAAAATCTCTTACGATGAATAAAACCATTGCCATCATTGGAGCAAGCACAGGAATAGGTAAAGCATTAGTCCTTGAAGCAGCTAAAAATGATCAATTTAAGGTGATTGCATTCGCAAGAAAAACAGATTT
>WTIB01000215.1:9714-13236 GCA_011522905.1 Crocinitomicaceae bacterium
AGCTCAATGGGCGGATTTCAAGGCTCGGCAAAATTCCCAGGATTAACAGCTTATTCTAGTTCTAAAGCAGCTATTTGCTCTTTTACGGAGGTGTTTGCAGAAGAATATAAAGAATCGAACATAAAAATGAACTGCCTTTGTCTAGGTGCAGTGCAAACACAAATGCTTGAAGAGGCTTTCCCAGGATTTGTTGCAGAGATTTCGCCAAAAGATATGGCCACCTATATTTTTGATTTCGTATGTAAACAAGGTAAATTTTTAAATGGTAAAATTATCCCTGTTTCATTAAGCACTCCTTAGTTTATTTTTCAAGTTTTTTGTTGTATCTTAGACTGAAATTCATTAGAAAAATGAGACTCCTT
Source organism: Crocinitomicaceae bacterium (assembly GCA_011522905.1). Lineage (GTDB taxonomy): Bacteria > Bacteroidota > Bacteroidia > Flavobacteriales_D > Crocinitomicaceae > UBA952. The sequence goes on from WTIB01000215.1 coordinate 10,077, forward strand.
TACCTTTTACTTTTTTCATGGATATTCATGGCGACACCTGTCATGTCTCAGGATATTCATTGGTCTCAATTCAATGATAATCAGTTGTTTCAAAACCCTGGTCATGCAGGCCATTTTGATGGAGATTATCGATTTATAGGAAATTACAGAGATCAATGGAGAAGTGTCACTGTTCCATTTAGTACGACCGCAATTTCAGTAGATGGTAAGTTCAAAAAATTTGGCATTGGAGTAAATATTTTTAATGACCAGGCTGGAGATGGTAAATTTCGAACGGTAGAGGTTCAAGGGAATATATCTTATGCCATTAATCTTTCTGGAGACTCTACACATGTCATTCGCCCCGGAATTAATTTTGGGATGAACCACAGACAAATCAATTGGGATGCCTTGTACTTTGATAGCCAGTACAACGGCTATGTTTTCAACCAAGGGGCACCATCGAATGAAACCTTCCAAAGTTCAAGAAAAACAAATATGTCAACCGGTGCAGGTATTGTTTATGAATATTTCAGAGACAATAGGTTTAAAGTCCTTGCAGGAGTCGGTGCATTCAATCTGAATCAGCCGGATCAAGGTTTTTACAACCAGGAAATTCCAAGAGAGCGAAGATATAATGCATTCGTAAAAGGGACCTTTCAGTTGAATGAAAAGTGGGATGTAATTCCAAGTGCACAATTTTCATCTCAGGGAGTATACAGAGAATTGGTTCTCGGTGGTTCTGGAAAATATTATTTGGATCGAAAAAAAGATATTTACTCAGCACTTTACGGAGGAATTTGGTATAGGAATAGAGATGCGGCCTATCTTACCTTTGGATACGATTATCAAGATTTATTTGTTGGTATTAGTTATGATATCAATCTCTCTAAACTTGTACCTGCGAGTTACCTGAGAGGTGGAATTGAATTTGCCGTTCGTTATGTCATTCGAAAATTCAAACCCAAACGCATTATTCATAGAGTATGCCCAGATTACATTTAATCCTTCTATTTAGCACTATTTGTTTTGCCGGGTTTTCGCAGAATAAGCTGAAGAAAATCATTTCATTTGCGGATGAGCAATACGAGCAAGGTGATTATTACTATGCGCTAGAATATTATAGAAAAGCACTTGAAAAAGATTCAAATTCTTTGGAGCTAATGTGGAAGTATGCTGAAACAGAAAAAGCCTACAAAAACTACGTTGAAGCTCAAAAATATTACGCAAAGGTATATGCCCGTGAGCAAACCAAAATCTATGAGAATAGCTTACTCAATCTAGGAATGATGCAAAAGCAAAATGGGAATTATGACCAAGCATTAAAGACATTTAAGCTAAGTGTCAAAAAATTAGCGGAAAAAAATAATTCATGGGTTCTAAAAAAATCCAAAAGAATGGTTGAATCCACAAAGTGGGCTATCGAAAATAAAAATGACAATCCCGACTCACTGGTACATCTTCCATTAACTGTGAATTCATATGATGCTGAATTTCCTCACGACTTTAAAGACAACAAGCTTATTTTTTCTTCATTAAAGGCAGATTCTTTGAATCAACAAGAGGAGGTCTACAGTAAATCCTATCGAAATAAAATCTATTTTTCAGAGAGAGATAGCTTAGGCGAATTCAAAGCCTTTGAAATCAATAAAGATCTTCTAAATGAAGAGAACAATTACGGTAATGGCTCGTTTTCAACAGACGGTTCTAAATTTTATTACAGCACATGTAATGACAATGGCTTTAGCTATACCTGCAAAATTGTTGTGACAAGTTATATTGATGGAAAATTCACTATTCTAGACACCCTAGGGCCAAACATAAATCAAGCAGGAAAAAACAGTACGATGCCAAGGATTGCCAATATTGATGGTGTTGACTTTCTATTCTTCTGCTCAAATAGAAGGGGAGGCGCAGGAGGACTCGACATATGGATGGCAGAGAGTATTAATGGAACGGAATTTAAAGAACCCTTTAATATTGCTGCAGTAAATTCCGTTGAAAATGAAATTTCCCCGTGGTTTGACACTAAAGAAAACAAGCTTTATTTTTCATCTACTTGGCATAACGGTTTTGGTGGACAGGATGTGCATTACAGCAATTATATCGATGGTGTTTTCTCAAGCCCAATTAACGCTTTAGAACCCATTAATAGTCCAGCAAACGACATGTATTACTTTAAACATAATGACACGACATACATGGCCTCAAATCGGGTTGGTGGGTTTTATGCAAAAAACCCAACCTGCTGCAGTGATATTTATGCAGACTATCCCGTTATCGAAGTAATTACAGAAATTGAAGAGGACACGGTCATTATCGAAGAGAAAATCATCAAAATATTACCAATTACGCTTTACTTCAGAAATGATGAGCCTGATGCATCTACGATGAAAACTTCTACCAAACAAAACTATATGAACACATACAAAATGTATGTAGAAAAGTATCCTTATTACAAAACAGAGGTTGCCAAAGGCTTAACACAAGACATTTCTAAACCTCTTGTTGACGAGTTGGTTGATTTCTTTTCTAATCAAGTTGATAAGGGTGCCAGTGACCTAGAAAGTTTTAAAACGATACTTCTTGACGAATTAAAAACAGGATCTGAAGTTTCTATTTTTATTAGAGGATTTGCAAGTCCTGTTGCCAATACAGCATACAATGTCAATTTAACGAAAAGAAGAATTTCGTCCTTAGTCAATTATTTCAAGGAAGTCGACAATGGTATTTTTAACGAATTCATTAAAGGAAATTCCGAGGACCAAGGAAAATTAAATTTTGAATATGCTCCCTTTGGTGAATATGCTGCAGACCAGACTACGAGTGATGATATCGTCATTCAAAATGAATCTGTTTTTTCAAAGGCAGCCGGTATCGAAAGGAAAATTGAAATCGAAAGTATGACCATCAAAAGAAATAAAATGGTTTTTCCTTTGGATGCTGATGAATTTGTTCAAAATATTAATGAAAGTAAAAGTGGTGATATTTTGAGTACCAGCTTTGAGGTAAAAAATATCTCAAATACCAAAATAAAACTAGAGCTTCTTAACAAAGAGCGTAATCTCAAAATTCAGGAAACAAGTGCAGAACTGATGCCAAATCAGAAAAGTACAATTCGTGTTTTATTTGATACTAAAAACCTTTCTGGACATCAATCCAAATCCTTTAAAGTAAAAGC
>WTIB01000117.1 GCA_011522905.1 Crocinitomicaceae bacterium
ATTCTGAAATATTAATTTCCTGTTGTGTACTTTCTAGTTCAAAAAAATTAAGTGACTTCCTGTTGTAATCAATAATTTTACCATCCCAATTAAAAAACAAAATAGAATCAACCGCATTTTCAATGACCAGTCTATTGTTTTGTTCTTTTATTTGAAGGTCAGAGAGTGTTTTTTCTAGTTCTCCAGTTCGTTCATCTACCAGATTTTCTAAATGAGAAATTTCCATTCTTAGCTCAATACTCTGGTATTCCTTCGTGTATTTTTGCTTATTGAGTTGTTCTTCTATCTCTTTATTTGTTTTGAATGCTTTAAGGGCATTTTCAAGATCACCTTTCTTTTCACACAATTCACCGTAAAATTTGTACACCTCTGCCTCAATATCCATGGATACTTGAAGTAGGGCAGGGGAACTCAAATTGCTGTTTTCAGTGAAGTCAATATCCTTGGATTTATTATGTATTTCCTCAATTTGATCAATAGCGACTTTTAATAATCTAAGTGCTTCATTATCATGTTTTTCATGGAACAAACATTTAGATAAGAACAACATATTGGTTATCTCGATCCCTTTTGAGTTATTTAGAATTGCATTGTTTTTGCTTAATTCAAAATGTTTTTTTGCTTCTTCTATTTGATCATTGCAAAAATAAACCTCCCCCAGATTACAAGTAACCACTGAATACATAAAAGTATCTTCTCGATTCAAGAGACCTAAACATTCACTAAAACATGCTATGGCATCTTCGTAGGATTTTAGCTTTGTATGGCAGTCGCCAGTGTTGTTCAGTGTTCGGATAATCCAGTCTTCTTCCTTTAGCTCTCGACTCAATTCTAAACACTTCATGTTTATCTCTAATCTTTTGGCTTGGTTATCCAAATAGTCCAAAATAAATCCGAGTGTGTGATAAACATGTGCAAGATTTTTTTTATCACCAGTTTCTTCAAATATATTTACTGCCCTGTTTGCGAACTCATAACCTTCAGGAATAAGTCCCAAGAGTTGGCTTGAGAAAGCAAGATTTCTCAAGGATTCGCCGATTCCTTTGGCATAATTAAAAGATTCTGCTTTTTTTAATACTTGATTTGATTTGTAAAACCCATCTTTTGGATTGTTCTTGCATAATATTAAATGCTCAGCATTTAACTTATCAATTTCTCCTTGAAGGGTTATTTCTTTAATCATTAATTTCTTCTTTTCGAAGATTTGTAAATGATTATAATTGCGGTTACTTGTTTAAATGCTAATTAGGTAATTTAATAAGAGTTCTTGTGAGTTTTGAGTTGTTTATTAGCACTTAAATTTGTCATCCGAAATTCATAATCTAGCCGTTGTGTCTAAATTAGGAAACTAAACTCGTTATTGAGTGGCTGAAAATGAAAGTTTTAAAAACAAGATTGTTAATATTAAAATACTACTAAAATATCTTTCTAAACTTCACCACTTAAATAGTGGTCGAGAAGCCATTAATTCATGAATTTCTGAACGGATTTCAGTGATTATTCTTTCATCCTTTGGATTCATGAGAGCCCGGTCAATGAGCGTGACGATTTGAGGTATATTTTCATGGCTTATTCCTCTTGAAGTAATTGCGGCGGTACCAATTCTAATCCCTGAGGTAACGAATGGTGATTCTGTGTCGAAAGGAACCATGTTCTTATTTACCGTAATTTCTACATTTCCAAGAATATCTTCAGCGTCCTTGCCGTTGATATTTTTTGATCTTAGGTCAATCAGCATGCAATGGTTATCTGTTCCTCCAGAAATAAGATTGTATCCCTTGTCAATTAATAGTTCTGACATAAGTTTAGCATTTGACTTGACCTCTTTCATGTAGTCTCGATAATTGGAGGTCATGGCTTCTCCAAATGCCACGGCTTTTGCGCCAATCACATGCTCTAAAGGTCCTCCCTGAATTCCAGGAAATACGGCTGCATCAAGTAGAGCCCCCATAGATTTTAAGTTTCCGTTTTTCCATTTGATGCCAAACGGATTTTTAATATTGTCTCTCATCATGATAACTCCTCCACGAGGACCTCGAAGGGTCTTGTGGGTGGTAGAGGTCACGATATGACAATATTCTAATGGATCATTGAGTAATTTGGCTGCAATCAAACCTGCAGGATGAGAAATGTCAGCCAATACAAGCGCTTCTATTTCATCAGCTACTTTTCTGATTCTTTTATAGTCCCAATCTCTGGAGTATGCAGAAGCCCCACAAATAATCATTTTGGGACGTTCCTTTTTGGCAACTTTTTCTAAAAGCTCATAATCAATCCTTCCTGTTTCTTTTTCTACACCATAAAAATGTGCTTCATATAATTTACCAGAAAAATTTACTGGAGAACCGTGAGTCAAATGACCTCCATGAGAAAGATCAAAGCCTAAAATTTTATCACCAGGATTTAAGCAAGCCAAAAAAACCGCCGAATTTGCCTGAGCTCCAGAGTGAGGTTGGACATTTGCCCAAGTGGCGTTAAATAGTTTACATAACCTATCTATGGCTAGTTGTTCTATTTTATCGACAACTTCACATCCACCATAATATCTCTTACCCGGTAATCCTTCGGCATATTTATTGGTTAGAATGCTTCCCATTGCTGACATAACCTCAGGACTCGCGTAATTCTCAGAGGCAATGAGTTCTATGCCGGTTGTTTGTCTTTGTTTTTCCTCATCGATGAGTTTAAATAGCTCCTTATCTCTCAATTTAATCTTTTTTTGGGTAGTTTATATCATATATTTTTTGCAACCCTTCTTTCAGGGAAGTTTCAGGTTTGTAACCCGTAAGCGTTGATAATTTTTCTGAGCTTCCAACTCTTCTTTCCACTTCATAGTCATATCGCTTTTTAGGAGCATCAATGTAGGTAAGTTTTGAATCAGATTTGGTAATCTCTTTTACCTCATTTGCAAGTTCAGAAATGGTCCATTCGCACTCATTAGCTATGTTAACTATGTGTGAACCTTTTATTCCTATTAGCTTGCAACAAGCATTAATGGTATCTTCTATATATGTGAAGTCTCTTGTTTGTTCTCCACTCCCAAAAACAGTGATGTCCTCGCCGTTTATACATTGTTCAAAGAACCTCGGAACAACCATTCTATTGTCTTGATTCCAACCATATACATTGAAGAATCGTATAGATATTACATTAATACCTCGTTCCTCGTGGTGAGATGCCAGATAAATTTCGTTATATCTTTTGGCCATTGCATAAGAAGTTCTCGGATCCACCATAACCTCTTCAGTTAAGGCATTTTTTACAATTGCCGAATGACTGTATATCCCACTAGTCGAAGCATATAAAATATATTTGACATTATTTGTTTCCGAAGCTTCAACAACATTTCTAGTCCCTACCACTTCAACATCCATGGTTTCTACTGGATTATCTGCGACAATGTCAACTCCTAAGACAGCGGCGAAGTGAAAGATTACATCACATCCTTTTGAAGCTTCCAAAACCAGTTGTCTAC
>WTIB01000104.1 GCA_011522905.1 Crocinitomicaceae bacterium
CTCATCAGGAATATATCAATATGAATACACAGATTATAGGTATTATTTTAAACCGTGTTACTGGAAAATCAATTGCTAGTTACATGGAGGAAAAAATCTGGAAGCCAATTCAGGCATGTAATGACGGTATTTGGTCAATTGATAAGAAAAATCAATTAGAAAAAACATTTTGTTGTTTAGGAGCCACATCTCTTGATTACGCGAAATTTGGTCGATTATTTCTAAATCGAGGAATGTGGAATGGTAATCAAATTGTTAGTGAAAATTGGTTTAACGATTGTATTAAGCGAGATACCACCGAAGGAAGTAGCTGGAATTACAATCATTCATGGCATATCGGCCTAAAAGAATATGGAGATTTTATGGCTATCGGTTTGTACAAACAACACATTTACGTCAATCCTAAAAAGAGTCTGATCATCGTAGCATTAAATGACAGGGAAAATAAGCTTATTGCCGAACGCTTGAATTGGTGGTACATATTCAGACAAATTGCTGATCAATTGTAAAAGTCAGGCATTCTTTACACAAAGCCTTCCGAATGAGAAGCTTTTTGTTTGTGACCTAGCCAGGATTTCCTCAACTTCGTTCGGATTTTTCGCATTTTTAATGCTCAGTTAAACCAGGTTTTCATCCATTCCCAAAATACTGAAACAAAAAAGCCTCCCAAAAGGGAAGCTTTTCTTTTTGTGACCTCGCCAGGATTCAAACCTGGAACCTTCTGAGCCGTAATCAGATGCGCTATTCAGTTGCGCCACGAGGCCTATTTTGGTCAAGTGGTGCGCGACTACATACTCACAGTATTAGTTGCGCCACGAGGCCATTTTTGTGCAAAGATAAACTATTTATAAGAATAGAATCAAGTCTTTCGCTGAATCCTTTAAAAAATAATATATTTGAATTGTGAGAATTATTGTCGTCTTTTTTATGGTCTTGAGCACATCTGTTTTCTCCCAAAATAAGGCGATAAAAGTCTTGATGAAAGGTGATAAAAAACTTGAAAAAGCAGATACAATATCTGCCTTACTTTTGTATCAGAAAGCCTTATACATGGACACAACGCTTGCAGACAGCTACGCGAAAATTTCTGACATCTATGTGAATCAAAGCAAATATGACGAAGCCTTAAAATTATTGAACACTGGTTTGCGAATTACTGTAAATGTCCCAAAGGATCCAGAATCCATCTCACACCTATATTCTGTACGTTCTTTTTTATATTTCAATCTCAACAAATATGGTGCTGCACTTACTGACTTAGATCAAGCCATATTGCTCAATAAAAACAACCCAAACTATTTTTATATGCGTGCTTTAATCAGAAGAATGAATGGAGATGAAAGAGGGTGCTGTTCAGATTTGAGAAAGGCAATTGCATTGGGTATGGAGAATGCAAAAGTGTATCGTAAAAACTATTGCAATTAATACTGAGATAGTTCGTAAATTTGTCTAAAATTTTTCATGAAATTCAACCTTTCAGAAATTACTGAGCTCATCAAATCAAGGAGGTCTATTCGGCCTGAATCATTCACGTCCAGAAAAGTACAAAGAGATCAGATTGAACTTATTCTAGGTAATGCCCAGTGGGCACCTAACCACGGCAAAACAGAGCCATGGCGATTTATTGTTTTTGAAGAAGAAGAAGCTCGAAAGTCCTTGAGTCAGGAATTGGGAAGTATTTACTTTAAAGAGGTTGATGAAGAAAAGCAAAACGATGCGAAGCTAGCTAAGTTGATCAGACGCCCGTTGATATCATCTGTGGTCATTGCGGTTTGCATGTCCCGTCAAAAAGAAGAACGCATTCCCGAAATTGAAGAAATTGAAGCGGTTGCTTGTGCGGTTCAAAATATGCAGCTTACAGCGACTGCATATGGAATAGGCTCATTTTGGTCTTCGCCGAAGATTATTTATTCGAACAGCATGAAGGAATTTCTTGAACTTGAAGAAAAGGACAAGTGTTTGGGATTGATTTATTTGGGGTATTCAAAAGAAGAATGGCCAAAGTCGCATCGCAAACCCCTTGAATACAATACGGTATGGAGAACCCAATAGAACATCTTGATCTTGGTTTTGTAAACTATACCCAGCACCCAACAAACCCTAAATACATTGTATATCGTTTTACGGATGAAAACAGGGCAAATTCCTTCAGGGTTTTGTTATTGGAAAATAAAATTGAGTTTGAAGAAGACAGCGAGGAGAAAAAACAACAAACCTATACCCTATTTGCTATTCATCAAAAGAACTATAAAAAGAGCATGAAGCTCAATTTTGAAGTGGAGAAAAAACACAAAAAACCCTTAATTCCTTTCAAGATATTACGGTGGAGTGTTGTAATTTTTGGAATAGCCATACTACTTTTAAGTATTTTGAGTTATTGTAAACACATGGAACATCTTAAACAACAAACCGAAATATATAAATGAGATTCATTGGAGTGATTTTTATTTTTATTTCGATGATGAGTTTTTCTCAATCGAATCGGGTTCCCTCCTATTTTGGTATTCAATATCAGTCTGTAATTCCAAATGATTTAATTGGTCAAACATCTTTATCCATGACCAATGAGTCTTTCAATAGTTCAATTCAACAGCGTTTAGGATATTCAATGGGCGCAACAGTGCGTTTTGGTATTACCGATTTGATTGCTTTTGAAACAGGAATAAATTTCACGAAAAGAAATTTTGATATCACGATGGAGCTTCCTGATTCAAATTTGGTGGTATCCGATCAACCGTCCTTCATTGAATATAATATTCCTCTGAATTGTTTGATATACATCAAAATGTCTAGAGAATGGTACGCGAATGCCTCCTTAGGGGTGGCTGTAACCTATAAGCCTTCGAGCATTGGAAGACAAATCAATCCTGAGGGGCTTCACTCCTTTATTTATGATGGTTATGTGGACTTTAGAAAAAAAATAGGTGCAGATTTTAATGGGAATGTTGGTTTTGAATACCGAACGAGAAAATCTGGTTTTTTCTATTTAGGCGGCTCTGTACGGTTACCTTTCTCACCTCTATTTATCATTCTTACTAAATATCAAAATCAAGGCTATGATCTCGTCAATCTCGATGAATTTAATGGCTCTTATTTGTCTGTAGATTTAAAGTATTTCTTTCCCATTACCAGAAGTAATGGCTCATCATTTAAACCTGGTCCCATTGAGTAGAATTGAAGAACTCGTCAAAGAACTAAAATTAGAAAAACATCCAGAAGGTGGATTTTATAGCGAAACTTATCGTTCAAACCTTAAAACAGAGGATAAAAATGGAATTCTAATGACCTCCATATATTTTCTACTTACCTCAGAAAATGTCTCCAACTTTCATCGCATCAAAAATGATGAACTTTGGTTTCACCATGAAGGAAGTCCTATTTCGATTCATACCTTAGAACATGGAAAGCACAAGGAATATATTTTAGGTAAAACATTTGGCCAAGAATGTAGGCCCTATCATTTAATT
>WTIB01000252.1 GCA_011522905.1 Crocinitomicaceae bacterium
ATTGAAAAACCCCAAAACAGAGGCTGGTTACGTAAGAAACTCGGTAGAGAATATTTTATATTCAAAAGAATTATCCAATGGAAAACGACCAGTAAGCAGTGGACAAAGATCGACAACTCACTTATCTTTAAAAATGAAGTAAAGAAGCATAAATCAATGATTTTAAGACCATTGAAAGATGTGGAAATGTACCTCCAGGAAAATAAAAGAACAAATCTCCGCATTGCCATAGAAAGGCTCAATAATACTGTAATTCAACCAGGAGAAACTTTTTCACTCTGGAAGCAGGTAGGTCGACCTACAGCCCGAAAAGGATATCTTGAAGGCCTTGTATTGAATCAAGGTAAAATTGACAGAGGGATTGGAGGAGGATTGTGTCAGCTCGGCAATTTGTTATTTTGGATATTCGCCCACAGCCCCCTGAATATTACGGAAAGATACCGTCATGGATTTGATGTTTTTCCGGATGTAAACAGAAAGGTTCCTTTCGGGGCGGGTGCTACCCTAGCATACAACTATATTGATCTGCAAATTCACAATGCTACGGAGAATTCCTTTCAGTTGAAGCTTTGGCTGGATGAGACCCATTTACACGGTCAGCTGAATTCAAAAGAGGAAATCAAAGAAGAATACAGTATTGAGGAGAGAAATCACCTCATCAAACAACAGCTATGGGGTGGTTATTCCAGGCACAATCAGATATATAAAATCAAAAAAGCAGATAATATAGTTGTCGAAGAAAAGCTTTTGGTTGAAAATCATGCCCTGATGATGTATACTCCATTTATTTCTGATTAGACACTTCTACTTAAGAACCAAATCCTTTGCAAAGTGTTTTTTTATTGATGATTACCGATACCACGACACTTTCAAAGAAGAAAATCGACGAAATAAACGCCATTGTTGGAGCTCCTTTTAGCATTTGGGAAAGCATTAAGCGTAAAGGAGTTGGTTCAACAAGATTGAACATCGAAAGCTACAGTAAAGGCTTTGTAGCCTTCGTTGAACAGAACAATTCATCCAATCATTGTAATATAGAAATTAGACCTAAAGGCATCATTGTACATCAAAACAAAAGAGCTACCCGCTTGAGCTGGATCATTCCTTATTACAGACTTTCAATCTTTCATTCAGATACTTTGAGTATCCATTGTAATGGAGAGTTTTTAAAAATTCGAAAAGATACACAGTTATTGAAAGCAAAGCCCTTTATCCATAAAATTTTAGACGAGAAAGCACTTATTCTGGCATAATTGGTCAGAGAATTGGTTGGAATGATTTTTTAGAGGAGAAATAAATTTATTTTTCACCTCTATTTTTTTATATTTGATTCTCGTTGATAAGAGTTTTATATGAATTTCGAGTGCAGAGGTCTCACTTTAGTAGTTTTTGTTTTCCTTGCGTCTTCATTGGCATGGTCTCAAGATTCCCTCCGAATTAAACAGTTTGAAAATAATGTCATCCGTATGAATAACATGATGTCTGAGTCGGGTAGCAGCCTTGAACACCTCAAAGTAATCTTCAGACAGCTTAAAGAAAATTCCGATATAGATGAAAATGCATTTGCTTCAATGACTCAAAAATATGATGACTATGTTTTTAATGAGCGTATACTGTACATCGAAGAAATGAATAAAACACATGAGCTAGAGAGGGCTTTGGTTTCATTAGCCATTTTGCAGCAAGAATATCCCCAAAACAAAAGAGTTAATGAGCTAGGAGTGATTACAAAACAGACAACCACTGAAAGGCTTAAAAAGAATTTAAAGGAAAGTAAAACGGCATTTACCATTGAACCATATATATCCATTTTCACACTAGGAAAACCACTTAATGAGTTTGCGTTTTTTAAATTTCCTGGAGTGAATCTAATGTATGGTGTCGGTATATTTAAATCCTTTAATGTGCACGAGGCATCGAGAAATGCATTTAAGAAACGTTACACCTATTCCCAAATAGGTATAAAGTTTGATTTTTTTAGCGGAGAATCTGAATCTGAAAATATAGCTTTAGAATACATGAACCCACAGATTAGCTTTTTATTTAATCGATCTATAGGTTTTGATCTTGGATATGCTTTAATTTCAAACTCAACACTCCCTGTAGATAAGGGATTGGTTTCATTCAACATTTCCAAAGAATTTGCCTTTGACTTCCTTAGTGCTGGAATAAATGCAAGAGTTTTATCTGATTTTGCCGAGGTGAATCAAATTCAATATGGATTATCCCTGAAATACACCTTTAAACTCGGAAATAAATTAACCCAGACTGATCTTGATGGAATTCAGAAGTCCATAGAAACAATCAGCCTAAAATAAAAAAGAGCCCCGTAGGGCTCCTTTATTCTATATTAACCTTTCCTATTATTTTTCAGCTTCTAGATTAAGCATATTCATAATGCTTTCAACTTTAGACTGTAATGTTTCAAGATTCGAAACGGAGACTTTTAATTCTGAATTCTCTTCCGATAATTGTTGAACAAGGTTATTCATACCTTTCAGCTGAGATTCAAGTTGTTTAATTTGAGAATGAAGCTCCTGAGTTGCACTTACATTTAGCATACTGATAGCCTCGTAATCAACTGTTCTGAAATCTTCTACCTCTCTTCCATATACAAATACATCTCCAGTATAAGTCAACCCTGTAGTGAACGATTTTTCGCTGACACTTAGAACATCGACAATTTGAACCTTTTCATCGAAAATAAGCTTTACGCGATCACCTACTTTCAGGTCATTTTTCATTTGAATAGTTCCATTCTTCATTGAAGAAACCTTATAAATATCTGGCACAACACCTTTAATTTGCTTTACAGCATTTGGATAAACCTTTTCTAATTCTTGAGCAATTACCTTCTTTTGAACTTTATCACCCTTTGCCACTTTATCGACGAATGTATAATCGGTCACCTTCACATCCAATAATGTAGCAAGGTCAGATTTTGAATCTGATAAACCTACAACCTCTTTAATACGCGCATCACTAAACGCATTAAATTCTTCAGCAGCCACTCTTCTTTGTGCCCAAATAGAAACTTCACCACCACAATTACCACAATAACCTGTACTTCCGTTTCCTGCCAAATAACCATAGCTGAATCCAACTCCATAAGAAGATTCTACATGTAATCTTCCATTTAATGGATTGGTTGTTCCAATTCCTATTCGACCATTTTTCATAAACAACCCTCCAGCATCACCACCAGTAACTGTTTTTAAAACAACGCTGCTAAATCCTTGAAGCAATGGTCCATCAAAAGAACCACCCAAATACCCTAATACATGATTTCCATCACCAGCACCACGTAATCGAATTTGATTGTCGTTTAGAGCAAGAGAAGACCCATCGTAATCCAAGGCAGTCGAACTTACAGACCAATTAGAACCTGTCCAGTGTGGAATATTACCAGCGTCACTACCGTTCGGTAATAATCCATCAGCACCTGCTGGACCTTGTGGACCCGC
>WTIB01000152.1:0-1611 GCA_011522905.1 Crocinitomicaceae bacterium
ACATTATATGACTCTCCGACTTTTCCGTCAGAAAATATTTTATCAATCGCACTTGCGTGATCCTCAACCCACAACCAATCTCGCACATTATCACCCTTACCATAAATTGGTAATGGTTTTTTGTTTACGATGTTGTGAATCATTAATGGAATTAGTTTTTCTGGAAAATGGTGACTCCCGTAATTGTTGGAACAATTCGAAATTTTTATGGGTAGTCCATAGGTGTGATAATAAGCCCTGACAAAATGATCTGAAGACGCCTTCGAGGCAGAATATGGACTTCTTGGATCATAAGATGTTTCTTCGGTAAAAAGACCCTCATCACCAAGTGAACCATAAACCTCATCTGTAGAAACGTGATGGAAAACATGATTGTCACCTTTCCACAAGTCCTTCGCCGCATTCAATAAATTTACCGTACCAACAACGTTGGTCATTACAAACTCCATTGGTCCCTCGATGGAACGATCTACATGTGATTCTGCTGCAAGATGAATTACATCTGAAATCTGGTGTTTTTTAAATACCGCTATTACTGAATCAGCATCAACGATATCAACTTTTTCAAAAATGTAATTTGGGGCATTTTCAATATCCTTGAGATTTTCAAGATTTCCAGCATAGGTAAGTTTATCAATATTAATTATGGTATGATTTGGATATCTATTTACAAACCTCCTAACCAAGTGAGAGCCAATAAAACCAGCTCCTCCTGAAATTAATATGTTCCTATTTGCCATTTTATAAACTCCAATAATCGAGTTCTTTCATTTTATTTTTGTAGATCCCTTTCACATCTACAAACACGCCATTTGAATCTTTCAATATATCTTGAAAATATTTTTCGTCTAAGGCTAAATATGCCTCGTGATTTACCGCTACGATAACTGCATCATAGTCATTCTGAGTCTCAGCAGCAAGCGCAATACCATATTCATGTTCCATTTCTGAAGAATCGGCATGTGGGTCAATTAAGTCAACTTTAACCTGAAATGATTTCAATTCACTTACAATATCCACTATTTTCGAATTTCGAATATCTGAAACATCTTCCTTAAAGGTAGCTCCCATAACCAATACCTTTGCATCTTGGATGTGTTTTCCTTGTGCAAGAATTTTCTTAACTGTTTGTTTAGCAATATAGAAGCCCATTGAATCATTCACATAACGACCACTTGTAATCACCTTCGCATGATAACCTGCTTGTTGTGCCTTGTGTGTTAAATAGTACGGATCAACTCCAATACAATGTCCTCCTACAAGTCCAGGAGAAAATTTTAGAAAATTCCACTTCGTTCCCGCAGCCTCAAGCACATCAAACGTATTGATATTTAGCTTATTGAAAATGATTGAGAGCTCATTAATTAATGCAATATTTACGTCCCTTTGAGTATTCTCAATTATTTTCGCAGCTTCAGCTACTTTAATACTTGGCGCTCTATGTACACCTGCTCCAACGACTAGCTCATATGTTTTTGCGATTTGTTCTGAAGACTCCTCACAACATCCTGAAGAAACCTTAATTACATTTTGTAACGTATGTACTTTATCACCAGGATTAATTCTTTCTGGTGAATAACCCACCATAAAATCTTCCTTGAATTTCAATCC
>WTIB01000152.1:1711-3430 GCA_011522905.1 Crocinitomicaceae bacterium
CTGGTTAATATCAAATCCAACAACCTTAATTTTACGAGCAAAATCCAATGCAATTGGTAGGCCCACGTAGCCCAAACCAATCACTGCTAGCTTTGCCTCTCCATTGAGCATTCTATCATAAATCAACGCACTCATGTCTCTATTTTAATTTTTCGTTTCTAACTTTATATATTCTTTCAATAATCTCCACCACTTTTAAACCTTCCAAAGCATTTGTTGTTGGTGCAGTTCTTCCTTTGATTCCGTCAATTACATTTTTGATTACATAATTGTGGTTTGCTGCTGACCCTTTGTATGGGCCGTAATCATTTGCAGGATTTGACTCCTTCAAAACGGGCATTTCATAATCCTTGATGTTACAGATTTCGACCTCATTCATATATTGACCTCCAATTTTAACACTGCCATTTTGAGCTATAATGGTCATTGAAGATTCGAGATTTTGATTGGCTACTGCTGTAGAATAATTGAGACTACCCATCCCTCCGTTTACAAAATCAAAACTCACGAACCCGGAATCTTCAAAATCGGTTGTTTCTTTATGATTGAAATCAGAAAACTTCCCTTCGATATTATCAATGTCTCCAAAAAGCCAATACATGATATCGATAAAATGAGAGAACTGGGTATACAAGGTGCCTCCATCGAGTTCTTTTGTGCCTTTCCACCCTCCTTTTTTATAATACCGATCATCTCGATTCCAATAACAATTTAACTGAACCATATATATGTCCCCTAAAATGCCGTCCGTAATTACTGACTTGATCCATTCTGAAGGTGGAGAATACCGATTTTGCATGACACAAAAAACTTGCTTTGAAACCTGTAAAGCTTTAAATATAATTTTTTCACAGGCATCCTTCTTAAGCCCCATTGGTTTTTCACAAACCACATGTTTTTTATTCTTTAGAGCCAATAAAGCCTGTTCAGAATGCAAGCCATTTGGCGTACAAATATTAACGACATCAAATTCTAAATCACTCTTCAGTAATTCATCGATAGAGTTAAAAAATGGAACTTCAAATGATTCAGCTTGACATTCTTCCTTTGACCTAATATCTGCTAGCGCAACCAATTCTGCTTCGGATTCCCTACGAATCATTTCGGCATGTCTTTTTCCAATATGACCAGCACCTACAACGACAAATTTTATTTTTTCCGAACTCTGCATATTTACCGCTTTACTACTTTATTATTTATTAATTGATACCTTGATTTACTTTCTGGACAAATGGCAAATCCCTCCGCATCAAATTCCAAACGATGTCCGTATTCACTCATCCATCCAATTTGTCTTGCAGGATTCCCTACAACCAAGGCATAAGGCAATATATTCTTTGTAACTACTGCCCCTGCACCAATAAAAGCAAATTCTCCAATGTCATGTCCACATACAATGGTTGCATTGGCTCCAATACTTGCCCCTCGTTTAACGGTCGTTTTTGCATATTGTCCTCGCCTATTTACACCGCTTCTTGGATTTGTCACATTCGTGAAAACCATTGATGGCCCCAAAAACACATCATCTTCACATATTACGCCAGAGTAAATAGAAACATTGTTTTGAACTTTCACATTATTCCCCAATTTCACATCAGGAGAAACAACCACATTCTGCCCTATATTACATTTTAGACCTATTTCACAATTAGGCATAATGTGAGAAAAATGCCAAATTTTAGTGTCCTCACCAATTTCACAACCCTCATCAATTACTGC
>WTIB01000111.1:0-1877 GCA_011522905.1 Crocinitomicaceae bacterium
GCCTTGCTCATCATTGAATGCTCTTACTCTATATAAACCCTCTTTAATTTCATCTGCATTTTCAAGCTTAAATAGCTCATTTTCTATAATCGAATAATTCCTTTGATCTAATTGAAGATTATTAAGCTCTTCATATAAAAACTGGTTATAATCTTTGTCTTTAGACATTTTTTGAAAATCATTCACCAATCTACTTAAGGATTCTTTCTGCAGTAGCATTTTGTGGTATAATACACCAAAAGCTTGAACTTTGTCAGTAATTCCAGATAATGAATCAAAGAGTTCCAATTGTGTTTGCTTTGATTTTAGCTCGTATGTATTGTACTGTGAATGAATGAGCAGCTTATTCTGAGTAAACTCTTTTAAAATGGATAAAGCAACGGGCGTATCATTTATAAAGGCTCTAGATTTTCCATCCTTCACCAGCTCTCTTCTAAGAATTGTAGTTTCTTCTATGTCAAGCTGATGCTTTTCAAAAAATGAGTGATCCAAATGATTATTATCTAAATGAAGCTCGACAATTGCTTTTTTAGCATAGCTACCAACAACAGAAGTATTGGCGCGCTCACCCATCATGAGAGAAAATGCATTTAGGAGAATTGATTTACCAGATCCCGTTTCACCTGTAACAATTGTAAATCCTTTTTTTAAATCAAGCTCTAAGTGCTCAATTAACGCAAAATTTGAAATGCGCAGTTTACTAATCATAGATTTAATTCAATATTTCCTGAAATTTAGAGCTGTTACCAGGATCAAGTCGTTTTAATAGATTCACAAAATCTGTTTTCTCTTTCAGATCTGAATCAGACAATAGACTCTTTAATTCAGCGGTTTTACAGTACACAAAATTGATAATATTCACCGTATTGGGGCGCGTTTGAACAACGGGTTTAAGTTTTAATAAGGCCTTATAAATTTCTTTTACCCCTTTATCCTTGTCATCATATAGCTGATCCATTCCTTTTCGGTGATAAACATAATTACAATCTCTCAAGGGTTGAAAAAGTTGTTGAAGTACATTATCGACCAACCAAAAACGATTTCTTTTACCCGTTTCACTCGCCTTCCAACCCGGAGCACCCGAAGTTTGGGCATTCACAACAATTTGCTGAGCTTCAACGAAGTATGGTGTACCCGCGTTAGGTGCAAAAGAATCATAATCCATTCCTATTACGAAATAAGCATAAAATGCAAGGATAGAGGATAGATTGTCTCGAAATGTATTCTTGGTATAATACAGCGCTGTATTTCGCGAAAATCCAAAGACAATATCATTATCCTGAAAATTGAAAAGAAGTGAGTTGTAGCTGGAATTAAATGCAGGCCTGCTAGATAAGACCTGTAAAGATCCACTGAATGTACCCTGGCTTGGTATATTATTAATTTGAAGTTGCAAATTACAATTGATTCGTTCTTCAATTTTGAACTTATCTTTCGTCCATTGCGTCGTATTCATAAAATCAAAAATAACCTCCTCCAATTGTTTGAGTGCCTCTTGCTCTGTTGTAGTAACCTCTAGTTTGGCATCTGTAATGATTGAGATTTGACAATTCAATTCCTGTGCACTCAAAGTACCGAGATTGATTAAAAATAGGGCGAAAAAAAGTTTTCTAATCATTAAATGTTGAAATTATATTTATGAGCTCTATTCCTATATTTAATTTAGATTGTAAAGGGAGTTCTGTTTTGTTTCCGTTCTTATCGAAGATAGTAACTTTATTCAAATCTCCTCCAAATGTGGCATCTTCATCCTGAGTAGAATTAAGTACAATCATGTCTAAATTTTTACGCTCTAATTTGCTTAACGCATTTTCTTCTTCATTATTGGTTTCAAGTGCAAAACCGATCACTTTTTGTTGGTTATTTCTATTATCCGA
>WTIB01000111.1:1977-3412 GCA_011522905.1 Crocinitomicaceae bacterium
AATCAAATCAACGGCATAACCTTTAGAAAGTGCTGCTTTTGCAATAGAAAAACCCATTTTACCAGAAGAATGATTTCCCAAATATCGAACAGGGTCCAAATGCTCGTACGTCGGGCCTGCAGTAATTAATATTTTCCCTTCACATTGAGCATCTGAATTGAAAAATGCTTCTAAATAATTTGCGATTGTTTCAGGTTCGGAGAGCCTACCTTCTCCAATCAATCCACTGGCAAGCTCACCACTTTCGGCTGGAATAATAGCTACACCATCCTTTTTTAATAATTCAAAATTCCTAAGTAGACTTGGGTGTTTATACATGTCTAAATCCATTGCAGGAGCAACAATGGTTTTATTTTTCATAGAAAAATAGGTGGCCAGAAGCAAATTATCACACAATCCATTAGCCATTTTACCTATGGTATTCATAGTTGCAGGAGCGATTAAAAATACATCCGCCCATTTGGCATATTCTACATGATTGTTCCATTTACCTGAAGATTTGTCCCAAAACTCAATGGAAACCTCGTTTTCCGAAAGGGTAGATACAACTAGTGGGCTTATAAAATCACAAGAGGCAGGAGTCATTATGCATTTGACTTCTGCCTCTTTTTTCTTTAATATTCTTATGAGGTAAGCAATTTTGTACGCTGCAATACCTCCGGTTATTCCGAGAAGGATGCGCTTGCCGTACATTTATTCACTTGCCTCTTCCGGGTCTCTTAAGTAAATTTTATCATCCAATAGCTCCTGTGTAGCAATTGCTGTTGGCTTTGGTAGACCTTCATAGTGTTTTGAGATTTCGATTTGCTCTCTATTCTCAAAAATTTCTTCCAAATTATCTGTTGAGCTGGCAAATTCTTGAAGCTTTGAAGTCAATTCTTCCTTGATTTCTACGCTAATTTGATTTGACCTTTTTGAAACAGCCACGATGGATTCATAAATGTTTCCTGTTTTTTCCTCGATTTGAATAGTGTCTCGAGTAATTGTTGTCTTTTCTGCAACTACATTTTTATAACTCATAGTCAAAATTTATTCTTTGGTTTCCAAGCGATTTATGTACGTATTCAGCTCTTTACGGTATTTCGAATCCTTGAAAACGGCTTCAAAGTTACGCATTCTTTCATAAGTATCCTCAATTCTCTGTGATTTTTTACTTTCAACACTGTTCATTGCTAGGAAATAGGAGTTTTTTACCATAAGGTAATACACCTCTTCAGTATAGGCTGATCCTGGATATTTTTCAAGAAATATGGACGCTGCTGAGACCGCTGCCCTGTATTTTTCTGTTTTTGCGTATAAAGTTACATGTGTATAGTCCTTAGTTTCAAGCTTAAACCTAAGATTATCTATAATTTTATTACACGAATCTAGATATTTTGTATTCGGGTATCTATCTATAAAAACTTGAACACTGTTAATAGCTTCATTTGTTTCT
>WTIB01000318.1 GCA_011522905.1 Crocinitomicaceae bacterium
ATATTATAAAAAGTACATTATTTTTGAAACTCAAAAAATTAAATATGAAAAAAATAATTCCACTATTTGCGATTTTTTTCTTTGGCTTAAATATTCAAGCACAAGAAAAAATAGAATACGTTGAATATGACTTACCAAATGGTATTCATGTAATACTTCACCAAGAAAACGCAACACCAATTGTAGCTGTTTCAGTTCTTTATCATGTTGGTTCTAAAAACGAAAACCCCGATAGAACCGGATTTGCTCATTTCTTTGAACATCTTTTATTTGAGGGCTCAGAACATATTGACCGCGGTGAGTATGATGAGCTTGTGGAGAGCAATGGTGGTACATTAAATGCAAATACATCTCAAGACAGGACCTTCTATTACGAAATTCTTCCTTCAAATCAACTAGAGCTTGGCCTATGGCTCGAAAGTGAAAGAATGTTGCATGCCAAGGTCAACAATAAAGGAATCGAAACACAAAGAAGTGTTGTTAAAGAAGAAAAACGTCAAAGAGTGGATAATCAGCCATACGCGTCATTTATTACCGAGATGTTTATGAGAGCCTTCCCTAATCATCCATACAATTGGGTGCCTATCGGTTCAATGGAACATTTGGATGCTGCGCAAGAAGAAGATTATGTGAATTTTTATAAAACATTTTATGTGCCATCCAATGCAACATTATCCATTGCCGGAGATCTCGATATTGAACAGACAAAGATTTGGATTGAAAAATATTTTTCTAGTATTCCAAAAGGACAAGCCATTAATTTATATCGCGATTTCTTGGCTTATGATAATCCCTCATTTCAAAAAGCTTATGGAGTGGACAAGAATATCTTCAATCAAGATATGTTTTTTGCTTCCACAGATAAAATGGCCGTTCAAAAAATCAATGAGTATAGCAATATGCCAACTGTTGTTAAACGTACGGAAAAAGACAGTGAGCCGATTAATGGAGTAATAAAAGATATTGTATATGACAACATTCAATTACCTGCACTTTTTATGGGGTATAAATTCCCAGAACAAACCCATGATGATTCATATGCTTTAGAAATGATGAATCAGGTATTGTCCGGTGGCTCTAGCTCTCGAATAAACAAAACTGTTGTTGAGAAAAAACAAATGGCAACCTTTGCTTTCTCATTTAATTATGCTTTGGAAGACTCTGGATTGGGAATTTTCGCTGCAATTGCCAGTAAGGATGTCGAATTAGATGAAATTCAAGGTGAATTTGACAATCAAATTGAAAAAATTAAAAATGAATTAATTAGCGACGAAGAATTTCAAAAAATTCGAACGAGTATTGAAACAAATATTGTAGGCATGAATAGTACCGTCGCGGGAATCGCTGAAAATCTAGCGAATAATCATGTGTATTTTGGATCAGCAGAAATGACAAATACTTTTTTAGATAAATATCTGAGCGTTACAAAAGAGGACATTCAGCGCGTTGCTCAAAAATACCTTACACAAGATCGACGTGTTATATTACATTATCTACCAAAAGAAGAAAAATAATAAGCCATTATGAAAAATATTAAATACACCCTACTATTTGCCTTAATTCCTTTCCTTGGTTGGAATCAAGTTGACCGTTCAATAATTCCATCAGCAGGAGAAGCAAAAGAAATCAAGCTCAAAGATTCAGAAGTTTTCAAAACTGAAAATGGTATTACCGTTATACTCTCAGAAAATCATAAAATACCCCGTATTTCAATCAACTATATTTCGGGAGCGGACGATAAAATTGAAAATGATAAAGCTGGTCTATCCTCTATGGCTGGAGAACTCATAATGTCAGGTACTACGACTTATTCAAAGGACGAGTTGGACAATAAGATTGATTTTATTGGCGCTAATTTAAGTGCTAGTGAAAAT
The DNA here is from genome assembly GCA_011522905.1 of Crocinitomicaceae bacterium. Lineage (GTDB taxonomy): Bacteria > Bacteroidota > Bacteroidia > Flavobacteriales_D > Crocinitomicaceae > UBA952. The sequence goes on from WTIB01000318.1 coordinate 1,875, forward strand.
TCTATTCGTTTAAGCTGTCTTAGCAAGCACTTTGAAACGGGTTTGGCATTAATGGAAGATATAGCGAAAAACGCAAACTTTCCTGAGGATGAAGTTGCAAGAATTAAAAAACAAGCTGAATCTAACCTTTCGGCAACTAAATCAAGTGCTGATGAGATGGCAAATAATGCCGTAGTCAAAGTAAATTTTGCTGGACACCCATACAGTAATGTAATGACTGAAGCTTCCCTAGCGAATATTACGCGTGATGATCTAGTTGCTTATTATAAAAGTACATTCACCCCTAAAGAAAGCTATATTGTAATTGTTGGAGATATTACTCGAAAAAGTGCAGAGGAACTTGTGAACAAACATTTCGGATCATGGGAAGGTGAAGCTCCCTTCAAAAAAAGTTACCCATCAACAAATAGAAACTCAGGAGGCAATAAAGTCTATTTTATTGACAAGCCAGGCGCTGTTCAATCTGTTATATATGTAACATTTCCAGTAGATATGGACATGAGTAGTCCGGATCAAATTGAAACGAAGCTTCTATTCAACATTCTTGGTGGTGGTGGTTTTGGAAATCGTTTGATGCAAAATCTTCGAGAAGATAAAGCTTATACCTACGGATGTTATTCAAGACTATCTCTAACAGACAACGGATCTTGGGTAACTGCAGGTGGTAATTTTAGAAATGAAGTAACTGATTCTGCCATTACAGAAATCATGTATGAACTCAAAAATATCGCTACGAATCTCGTTAGTGATAAAGAGCTGAGCATGACAAAAGCTTCATCATCAGGGAGATTTGCAAGATCACTAGAACAGCCGTCAACCATTGCCAGATTCGCGTTAAATAGCATAAAATATAATTTGGCCAAGGACTATTATCAAAAATACCTACAGAAGCTCAACAGTTCAACTAAAGAAATGATTTTAGATGTAGCACAAAAGCACATCCCATTCGAAAATTGTAATATCGTTGTCGTAGGGAATTCCGAAATCGTAGATAAACTTCTTCCTTTTGATAGTGATAATAACATAGAGTTTCTTGATCCCTATGGAAATCCCAAAGAGAAAATGCGTCCAAGTGATTTAAGTGGAATCGAAGTTGTAAATAACTATCTCATGAAAGTAACGGAATCAAAGACAATGGATGAGGTGAAAAGTAAAGCAAAAGGGGTTAAATCATATAAAAAGAGTACTGAATTAAGCATGGCTGGTATGCCTGGAACATTATCACTTGTGGAAATGTACGAGGCACCTAAAACGCAGGCCATGAAAATGGAAATGATGGGGCAAGTGTTTCAGTCCGGATATTTAAAAGGGAATAAGGGATATGAACAAAATGCCCAAACGGGCAAAAAGAACCTGACAAAAGAGAAGATAAAAGAACGAAAAAAATCATTTGGACTTTTTCCAGAATTGAACTATGAAAAATACGATGTCCAGCTCGAGGCAATAGGAATAGAGTCGATTGGCAAAGAGCAGTTTTATGTTGTTAAAATTGTGAATGGAGAAAAGGAAGAATATAAT
>WTIB01000332.1 GCA_011522905.1 Crocinitomicaceae bacterium
TCTTTAAGAAATCAACAAAAGGGATTGCCATTCTGATCGATCCAGATAAGTTTACATCTGAAAAAGACTTGCTTCGATTTTTAGATAAGGTATCCTTTGCCAAACCTGATTTTGTATTTATCGGAGGAAGTACTGTTTCTAAATCAGATTTTCAAAATTGCGTTAGGCTAGCAAAAGAAAAAATCACGGCACCCCTTATTATCTTTCCCGGAGCGTCCCACCAACTTTCTGAACATGCAGATGCCATTTTATTTTTATCCCTTATTTCTGGACGTAATCCTGATTATTTGATTGGGCATCATATTGACTCCGTTCCCGAGCTTGAAAAGATGAATATTGAAATCATATCCACCTCCTACATGCTCATCGAAGGGGGTAAAAAATCTTCAGTGGAATATATATCAAACACAAATCCAATTCCAAAAGATGCATTATCTATAGCTAGAAAAACTGCAGTCGCTGGGAAATTTATTGGGCATCAAATTATATATGCAGATGCGGGAAGCGGTGCTAAACATTGTATTGGCAAAGAGATGATTCAAATACTCTCTAAAGTAAACTCAACATTGATTATTGGTGGCGGAATACGGAGTGTTGAGGAAATTAAAAATGCACATGAGGCAGGTGCGAAGATTGTAGTTATAGGGAATAAAATAGAGGAGGATGTAGATTTTCTCCTTGATATCAGCAATTATCGTCTAAGTATAGGCCTTTAAACCTAAGTCTAAACTTTTTACCGAATGTGTTAAGGCACCAACGGATATAAAATCCACTCCAGTTTCAGCATAGGCAACAATGTTTTCTTCTGTAATACCACCTGAAGCTTCAGTTTCATATTCCTGTGGAATAAGCTTTAATGCATTTTCAATTTCTTTTGGAGAAAAATTGTCAAGCATGATTCGGTGCACCTTTCCTTCGGTCAAGACTTCATCAAGCTCATTTAAAGAACGGACCTCAATCTCTATTTTTAGCTTTTTATTGTTTGCATCCAGATAAGAGTGTGTTTTTTGTATGGCTCTTGAAATCCCCCCTGCATAATCAATGTGATTGTCTTTAATCATGATCATATCATACAAACCAAAGCGATGATTCCCTCCTCCTCCAATGGCAACAGCCTCTTTTTCAATAAAACGAATTCCGGGAGTGGTCTTTCTTGTATCCAATAATATGGCATCCGTATGCGAAATCATTTCAACCATTTGATGTGTTTTTGTAGCAATACCACTCATACGCTGCATTAAATTGAGCACCAATCTTTCAGTGCTTAATATTGAGCGTGCCGATCCTTTAACGATGAAAGCAATATCACCTTCAATTACCGAATCTCCATCATTTTTGAGAATTTCTATTTCTAAGGATGAATCATAGAGTTCAAAAACTCTTTTGGCTACTCCAATACCTGCAAGAATACCTCTTTCTCTAACCTCAAGCCGTGCGGCAGATTTTTCGTCTTCATTAATACATGCTAATGAAGTGTGGTCTCCATCTCCTAAATCCTCACTCAGTGCTCTTCTTACAAATTCATCTAACATGCGTACAAAGATAGAGGAATGAATAAATTTTGAATATTAGTTTTATTTTTATTCTATGAATCCATTGAGTGATGAAATCGCAAATTCCTTAAAACTGTTACCCGATCATCCTGGGGTTTATCAGTTTTTAGATGCAAACGGTCGAATCATATACATTGGGAAGGCCAAAAACATAAAAAATCGAGTTCAGTCCTATTTCAACTCAAAACATGAGTACTACAAAACAAAAATTTTAGTTCAGTCCATAAAAAAAATAGAGTATCATATAGTAGATTCAGAGGAAGATGCGCTATTACTCGAAAATAATCTCATTAAAACACATCAACCTAAATACAATGTTCTATTAAAGGACGACAAGACCTATCCTTGGATCGAAGTCGTTAAGGAACCCTTTCCAAGAGTTCAAACGACTCGAAAAAAAAACAATAAAAACTCACTGTATTTTGGACCATTCCCAAACGTGAGAAATATGAATGTCATGTTTAAGCTTATTCATGACTTGTTTCCTGTTCGAACTTGTTCATTAGACCTAAGTGCTCAAAAAATTGAACAGAAGAAACATTCAGTTTGCCTTGAATATCACATAGGCAATTGTAAGGGGCCATGTGAAGCTCTTCAATCTAAAGCAGAATATGACGAGATTATCGAGAAAGTTATATTGCTTCTTGAGGGCAAAACATCCCAGCTCATTAAAATACTTAAAGCTCAAATGAAAGATTTATCATCAAAGTATGAATTTGAGCAAGCAGAAGAAGTCAAGAAAATAATCGATGGACTTCAACAATATCGAACCAAGTCTATAATAGTTTCGGAAATTCATGACCTTGATGTGTTTTCTTTGGTGGAAACAGGTGATTCATTTTACATTAATTACATGATTATTAAAGAAGGTGCGGTCATGAATATTTACAATCAAAAAATCAAGAAACGACTCAATGAATCCATTACTGAATGTGCCCTACTAAATATATCACTATTGAAGGATAAGTTCGGTTCGGTAAACAAAACCATCATATCCAATATAGACATGAATGCCAAATTCAATGATTTTAAATTCATTTTACCTATAAAAGGGGAAAAGAAAAAATTACTGGAGCTATCCTTAAGCAACATCAGTCAACATATAAATAATGAAAAGAAAAAGGCCATTCTATTGAATTCGAAAAACCATCAAACTCGAATCCTCGAAACCATCCAAAAAGATTTCAGGCTTAAAACCACACCTCTTCACATGGAATGCTTCGACAATTCTAATCTCCAAGGCACAAATGCTGTTTCTGCATGCGTGGTATTTAAGAGAGGAAAACCTTCAAAAAAAGATTACAGACACTTTAATGTAAAAACGGTAAATGGTCCTGATGATTTTGAAACAATGAGAGAGATTGTATATAGGAGGTATAAAAGACTTCTATCCGAAAATCAATCTTTACCTGACCTGATTATCATTGATGGTGGTAAAGGTCAGCTTAGCGCAGCTTGTCAAGCTCTTAAAGAATTAGACCTTGAGAAAAAGGTAGCCATTGTAGGAATCGCAAAAAGACTGGAAGAGATATTTTTCCCAAATGACAAACACCCTCTTTATCTAGATAAACGAAGTGAAAGTTTAAAAGTGATTCAATTTATGCGAAACGAAGCGCATAGATTCAGTATAAAACATCACCGTAATAAAAGAAGTAAAAGCGCACTACATTCCGAATTTGAAAACATCAATGGAATAGGACAAAAAACCAAAGAATCTTTGTTTAAAAAATTCAAAACTATAGAAGCCATAAAGAACGCTCGAGAAAATGAGCTT
>WTIB01000143.1 GCA_011522905.1 Crocinitomicaceae bacterium
AACTTACCCAGAAACACCTGAATACTATTGATAAACGCAAATAAAACGAGTATATAACATTTATTTATTCACTATCTGATCCTCAGAACTTTGAGAAATTGCCGACTTGTCAAATCTCAACTTTGTATTATCTGACTGAACCAGAACGGTTGTATCCGTCACTTCAAGAATTTTACCGTGAATCCCTCCTATTGTTACGATATGATCACCCTTTGCAAGAGCCTCTCTAAACTTCTTCAATTCTTTCTGCTTCTTCATTTGAGGTCTGATCATAAAAAACCAAAAAACCAAAACCATCAATCCCAACATGATTAAACTTGACATACCATCTCCGCCCATAACTTATATTTATTTATTATTTAATTGTTCCTATTATTTTCAGCTTGACAATATTGTCCGGAACCGTATTTGCCATAACTGTAACGATTTTATTCAATTGATATCCGCTATCAAATTTTTCTGTATCCACAACAGCTTTAATTACGCCCTTCCTACCAGGAAGTATCGGCGCCTCAGGTTTTTCTGCCACAGTACATGAGCATGAGCCCTTAATTTCACCAAATACAAGTGGATATCGGCCCGTGTTCTCAACCTGAAACTCTGCATAAATTTTCTCACCCTTAATTCGCTCTCCTGCATCAAAAACTTTGGTGATTTTCATGCTTGTTTTTTGACCAATCTCAGCTTCAAGCTGATCCGTTTTGCAAGAGTTAAAAACCACACCTGAGATTAATATAAATAGTATTCTTGACATCATTGAATCAGCCCCCTACCCGATTTATTAATTTTATTTTCTTTAGATAGCAAATTTACAGACTTATCTAAAATACCATTAATAAAAACATTACTTTTTGGAGTACTGTAATATTTCGATATTTCAATGTATTCATTAATAGAGACCTTCGTAGGTATTGTTTCAAAACATTGGAGCTCGGTTATGGCCATTTTTAGTAACAAAACATCCATTTTCGCAATTCGTTCGAATTCCCAGTTTTCCACCAAATTTTCTATCATCAATTCATTCTCTGCATCCTTTTTAATGGTTTCCTTCAGGAGCGTACAAATAAATGCCTTTTCATCATCATTTGCCTTATACAATGGCATAACATCAAATGTATCTTCTTTTGTGTTTTTTATAGTTTTAATGACCATAGAACAAGCCAAATCAATATCGTCCATCCAATGAATATCTTCATCTTCGAAAAAGTCATAAATCAGGGGTGAGTTCGCAATTTCAGACTTAAACAGCTGAATCAAAAAATTTCGATCAGCTTCAAATCCTTTCTCATCATTATTCATATGTTCAAAGTAGACCTCGCTTTTTTCTATTTCAATAAAGATTTTTCGATATATCTCCCTTTTCTCATCATTATCCCAATTGATTTTTCTGTTCTCAGATAATTGGTTTAAGTCAACAGATTTAGTGATAAGAGATATAATTTCGTTGTCTACAAATTTTAAATTAGGATATAAATCCTCTTTTGAAGGTCTCAGCTTCTTTTTTCTTTCATCTTGCTTATTCAATGCCACTTCTCTGACAACCGGAAAACTAAGAAGTAAATAAATATAAAGATCATAAATCCGCTCTATCGAATTTAGGAGGTTCTTTTCAGCCAATGAAATATCCGTTGAATCTTCATCGTTAAAATAGGAATAAAGCATCTGTAGTACCTTAATTCTTAAATGTCTTCGGTTTAACATTGCTTCAATTAATTATTAGGAATGATGCGCTTTATCGATTTTTTCTTGCGCCATTTGCATGGCAATTATGTGTGATGGGATATTCTCATCTTTGGATCTCTTCACTATATCAAAAATAGTATGATAAATATCTTCTGCTTTTTTTAAAGCCCATTCACTTGATAAGCCTTCTACTTCTGAAAAACAATTAATGACTCCACCAGCATTAACGGCAAAATCAGGTGCATATAAAATGTCTTTTTCCAACAAAGCTTTACCATGTATATTCTCATCCTTCAATTGGTTATTCGCTGCACCTGCGACGATTCCACATTTGAGTCTTGAAATGGTATCGTCATTTAAAGTTCCCCCAAGTGCACAGGGTGCATAAATATCCATTTCAATATCATAAACATCATTCAAATCAATTTGTGTTGCACCATAAGTCCCTGATATTCTCGAAATTGTATCCTCATGAATGTCTGAAATAAATATCTCAGCACCTTCTTTGGAAAGATACTCAACCAGGTATTCCCCTACATGACCTACTCCTTGTACAAGAATTTTTTTCCCCTCAAGCGAATCCGTACCATATTGTAATTTTGAACACGCTTTCATCCCCATATAAGTTCCAAAAGCCGTTACTGGAGAAGGATCGCCACTTTTACCAGGTAGACCAACTACATGTTTTGTTTCTTTACTTACCCATACCATGTCGGATGGAGAGATTCCTACATCTTCCGCAGTAATGTAATTTCCTGCCAAAGAATCCACAAATTTCCCAAATCTTCTAAAAAGCGCCTCAGACTTCATTGTTTTTGAATCTCCAATAATCACGGCTTTACCTCCACCCAAGGCCAAATTTGATATGGCATTTTTGTAAGTCATCCCCCTTGACAGTCTCAAAACATCATGCAATGCCTCAAGTTCGTTGTTGTAAACCCACATCCTTGTTCCTCCTAATGCTGGACCAAGTGTTGTATCATGGATAGCAATTATAGCCTTCAGACCTGTTTCATTATCACTACAAAAGAGAATTTGATCGTGACCCATTGTGGACATCTGTGAGATAATTGGATTTTCCGAAATATCAATTTCGTTTTTCATCATTTTTAAAGACATCTTATATAATAGTTCGTTAACCTCTAAACCTAATGGTCATTCTAAAACTTTCATTGGGCGAGGTCAAAAATAGCAAAATCTCTATGAAGTCGATAAAGAACTTGAATAAAAATTAACAAATGAATCCTTCAAATATCTTGAGCATAAAAAAAGGGAGCCGAAGCTCCCTTTCTACCTGTATAGGTAATTTTATTTGTTAGAGATAACGATTCTTTTAACAATCGATTGACCTCCGTTCACTCTTAGGATGTACACACCATCATCAACATTAGAAATATTGATAGATTCATTTACAGAACCATTAGTAGTGTTGTATGCATTGCTAAGAATAACCTTACCACTAACATCTGAAATTTCAACATCAACAGCTGCTGTGTTTACATTAGAAATATTCAAATTAAAGTTTCCAGCTGAAGGATTTGGATAGATACTAATCTCTGAAGAATTTACTTCATCCAAACCTACAGTTGATTCAACAACCTCTCCAAAATTCGCTCTTAACA
>WTIB01000094.1 GCA_011522905.1 Crocinitomicaceae bacterium
TAAGTTCAACAATATTCTCCTCGTCCTCTATTAAACAAATATTCATCATTTTCGATTATCCTTTACTTCCTTTATATTTGTATACAAAAATAACAAAATCTATTCCGACGTACAGGATTCAAATCTTCACAAACGTCCAAAATTTTAAAAAAACAAACCTATGAGAAATCTTTTTACCCTCATTTTTTTCCTCCAGTTGTGCCTATTTGGCTTCTCGCAAGGAAAAATTCAAGAAGTTCAACAAATCAAAAACCTAAAAGAAATTCCCACAATCGAACTTGCTTCACCGGACCTCAACCTAATTCATGCTCAAGATGAAGAACGTGAGAAAAATGGTGAGCTATACAGAATTGGTGTATGTCTTGAAGCCAATATTAATACCAACGAATATGGTGAATGGCACATAAGCAATGATGGATCAAGAAACTGGAAATTGCGTGTATCTTCAAATGGTGCTGAAGCTTTAAGTTTTCTGTTTTCAAAATTTGTACTGTATGGAGAAACGGTTTTAACGATTCGGGACGCTGATGGAAAGCTTGTGCACAAACCTATGACAAGACTTGACGTTATCGATCATCACATGCAAAATGCTGCCTTGTGTTTTGGTGATGACATGATTATTGAAATAAATGAACCCGCAAATACGCAAGCCTCTGAAATATTCATTGATCGTGTTATTTATAACTACAGATCTACAGGAAACCCAAATGCTAATAAAATAAATGAGTCTGACCCTTGCGAGGTAAATGTAAATTGCTCTCCAGTTGGAGACCCGTGGCAAGATGAAAAGGATGGAGTCGCAAGAATCTATGTAGTTGAAGGGAACTTTGCTGGATGGTGTACTGGATCATTAATAAATAATACAGCCCAAAATTGTAAACCATACTTTTTAACGGCTCTTCATTGTGGACCAAACGCGAGTGCAGCAAATATGAATCAATGGCGTTTTTATTTTAGATATGAGTCGCCAAACTGTACTAATCCAAGCACAGCAGGAACTCTAGACGACCATTATATTCAAGGTTGTTTTAGAATTTCTGATTCGAATGACGGCGGTGGAAATTCGGGTTCTGATTTCTTACTGGTACAACTGGGTGCGGCAAGTAATGAGCCTTTTACTATTTCGACCTTAAAGACGCCTAATTTTAGCGCTTACTGGAATGGATGGGACAGAGCAACGGCATCTACTACAGGAGGAGCTGGTATTCATCATCCTGCAGGTGATATCAAAAAAATCTCAACCTTTACAGGAACAACCCAAAGCACCTCTTGGGGTTCAGCAAGCGGATCTCACTGGCAAATGTCGTGGTCGGCTAATGCTAACGGTCATGGTGTAACCGAAGGAGGCTCATCTGGGTCACCACTATTTAATTACGATGGCCAAATTGTTGGAACATTAACAGGTGGTAGTTCTTATTGCAATACACCTACCTCACCTGACGTGTATGGTAAAATGTCATACCATTGGACATCGAATGGTACTCCAAATGATGAAAGACTAAAGCCTTGGTTAGATCCAACTAACTCAGGTGTAACCACTTTAAACGGTTCTTCTGATCCATGTTCTGCTCCTACTGCACCTACAACTGATTTTACGGCAAGTGCAACAAACGTTGCTCCTGGTGAAACTGTTGTTTTTTCAGACCAAACTTCAGGTGTACCGAACGCTTGGTCCTGGTCAATAACTCCAGGGACTGGATGGTCTTTTGCAAGTGGAACAAATGCTTCATCTCAAAATCCTCAGGTTACATTTAATACAGTCGGACAATATACTGTAGCCTTAACTGCCTCAAATTCTATAGGTTCTGATACAGAAACGAAGAACAATTACATTACGGTAGCTGAACTTCCATGTGATTATCAAACTTCGTCAGTCTTAAAGGTATCATTGTTGACAGACGACTATGCAGACGAATGCTATATGGAAATCACAAATAGCAATGGAAATGTAGTTTGGTCGGAAGGAAATGAAAACGTTGCTGGTAATTTTGGTACTGGTGAATTTCCGCCTCCTGCTGATCCAACAAATCCACTAACTAATAACACTCAATATGATTGGGATGTTACGCTTTCTTCCATAGAATGCTACACATTCACTATATACGATTACTACGGTGATGGTTTCGGAGCATCTCAATGGGGAGGTACAGATGGTGATTTAGATCTTAAAAACAACAATAACGGCGTCATTTATAGTATAAGTGCAGCAGATTTTGGTGCATCAGAAGAAGCTCGCGTTGATAATGTTGGAACAGTAGGATTGAACAATCTTTCATTGGGTGATGTAAATATCTATCCAAATCCATCCGAAGGTGAGATCACAATCGACTGCTCAAATTTAAATGTTGAAAATGCACAAATTGAGGTTATGGATATTACCGGGAAAACAATGGCCAATTACAAGTTGGATTCAAATTTAAAAGTTCAAATAAATTTGGATTCATACGCCAATGGAGTATATCAGGTTAAGATTCATACAGAAGATTCAACCATAATCAAACAATTTATTAAAAAATAAAAGACTTTAATTATTCTTTGAAAAGGGCCAAAAATGGCCCTTTTTTTATTTTAATTAAGTACAAAACAGTAGAGGGCTACGTATAACTACGTACTTGGTTTTGATGCTCATGTTGTATTTCTGGAATTCACATTTTCCCATTCTATAACTCTTGATGAAAAGCTTGCATCTTTGATTCATACAAACAACAAAAACACAATACCATGACTGCCCCTTTTATTTTAGCCCTATCTCTTCTAACAAGCCCATTAAACGAAAACGTAAATTCGAATCCGAATAATCCTGTAGAAACTAAAAAAGAAAACAAAACCCTTACAATATCTTGGGAGGACAAAGAAATTGACGAACTTGAATTAAGATCCGAATATAACATTATGATACCTTCTATCATGACTGAAGGATCAATGCAAATTCACTTGAATTACTTAATTGATGGCAATTATTTCCTGATTCTAAAATCTCAAGGAGAAATCAAAGAAATACGAGAATTTAAAATTCAAAACATGGTCCTTTTGGCTATGAATAACATTGAAAATGAATAAAATAATTCATTCATCAATGCCTGTGGAATCTCCCCATTAAAATATTGAGCACTAAAGTCCCTTTTCAAAGGACTAAATTAATACCTTTGTTCTAGAGTTATTATTCTGATTTGATGGATGAATTATCATATATCGGCAATGCCGATCCAAGTGCTATAGATTATTTATATAAAGAATATCAAAAAAATCCTGATAATGTTGATTTGGGTTGGAAAAAATTTTTCGAAGG
>WTIB01000120.1 GCA_011522905.1 Crocinitomicaceae bacterium
CCAATTAAATAACATGGTTGCTCAAGTATATCCGTTTTGGTTATTTCGCTGATATTGGCAATTCTCTTCTTTTTTACAGTAACTGGAATTTTATTTGATTTCAATTCTTTAATATATATAATTCGACCATCAGCTGGTGATACTATATCATTTTTTGAACCGGGAATTGTACGGGTTGGATTTCTAAAAAAACGATAAAAAAACAGGGCGATAAACAAAATTAGAACCGTAAACCCACAGATTACGGGAGTCATTACCCATAAAGGCATTTCAATATTTTCGTATATACCAATATTAATCAGTGAAGATACAATTCCTAATATGATGTTATCTGTATATAAAAATCTTCTGTTGAAACCTCCTTTTGCTACCCAAAAAATAAACATTGACGTCGACAAAAGTGCGGTTGAGAGTACAATAATTATTAATTCCACAGGCCTAAATCATCTTTTTAATATGAGCAAAGGTAAAAGAAAAATTAGTGACAGAAAGGGTAGAGGGTCTTTGCTTTTAAAAATTGCGAATTTCTTTCCAGAAAGGTAAGATTTGAGAACTTCCTTCAATGAGTATTTTCCTTTAATGATGCCTTTTAAGCTGAATGGAAGGTCAGTAATGTGGTTCATCCAATAGATATCTTTATTGTAAGTATCGGGATATGGATAAGACATATCATTCGCAAAAGAGTACATCATTTTGGCATAGTCAATTCCACAAGATTTTGATAGTTCAACCCATAGCCATGTTCTTGGATTGATTTCAATTAACTTATATTCACGACTCCTTTCATCAAAAAGGTATTCTATTTCGCAAACCCCTGTGTATGCGATTTTTTTGATTAAAATTGCTGATTGTTCTTTAAAAGCACCTGCCTCAACACTTTTCGCATAAGTCGCAGTACCAAACCTTAGAGGATGTTCTCTTAATTTTATACCTGCCCAATGGGCTTTGATTTCTCCTTGAATAGCAAAACATGTGAATGACACCGTCTTATGTTTTGGGTTTTCAGGAATAATCTCCTGAGTGATACAATCCTTTACTCCGAAGTGTTTTGATATTTCTTCTAAATGCTTTTCAAATTCATTTTGATTATTGGAAACAAATACTTTTTTTCCGGTTTTTTTATAAAAATTCAATCCATTTCTTCCCTTTGTTAGTATGGGGAATTCAAGATGTAATTGTTCATCTATTTTTTTGAAAGTTTGTGTTTTTGGTATGGGAACATTACAATTAGATGCGATGTCAAGAAGCTGTTTTTTATCATCAATTTTCATTAAGTCAGCTAACTCAGGAACTAATGTTTTATAATATTTTTCAATTTTACTTTTAAATCGCGATATGGTATGAACAGCGTGATCATTAGAAGGAATTAATAGCCAATCCTGTAATTTTTCCTTATCGGCAAGCTGTAATAAAAAGTCGGCAAATTCATCCGATGCATATGGAGGACATTTAAAAAAATGCTTACAATATTTAGAATACCTTGCAATGCAATTGTGCATATCAATGACAATTACAGGAGCTCCAAGCTCTCCTATAGATCGAACATTTGATAATCCCTGTACGTGACCTTCAATAATGACTGCTCCTTTCACTGCTGTTTTTATAGATTTCTTTTAATTTATTTGCTACTGAAACACTATCTAATTGTAATTCAAATATTCTATCTCGTCCATTGCTTCTATGCTCTAAAAGAAGTACTTCATCTATTTTTGCTGCAAAATCCACAGGATTGTTGTCAGAAATAAGACAACTTTGTAGCCCTGAAATATTTTTCTGAACATCTCCAACATTGGTACTCACAATAGGCGTGTTACACGCCATAGCTTCCTTCACCACATTCACGCTACCTTCATATTTGGAACTTAAGACCAGCATATCTGCAGCATTGAGGTATAAGGGAATTTTCTCATTTGGAGTGTTGTATACAGGGATAAGTTTAACATTTTTGGTTTTAACCAAATTCATTGCATCTTGCGCAAGTTTGAAATTTTTTTCCTCTCGATTTGGATTTGCAATAAAAACAAGAAGCTTATCTTCAAGATCCAGATTCAATTGGTTTCGTGCCTCGTTTTTGGGTATTGGACAAAATCGTTTTGTATCTACTCCATTTGGTAAAATGTTAAAGGATTCAAGCTGCAAGTGTTCTTGCATGTCTTTTGATTTTAAAATGGTGACATCCCATTTTTTTTGAAATTTCAAGGTGATTTTTTTTAACCATCCTTTTATATGCGCATCACTGCCCATAAGGGACACAATCAGTGGTTTGGCTTCAGCTAAACTTGCTATTATTCCTGATAATGAATAATGGGCATGAATTAAATCATAGTTTTCTTTTTTAAGCTTATTTCGCAATGGTCTAATATTTTTTAGATATCCCAATACGCCTTTACCTCGAATCGTATAAATATCTACCTGTATACCTATATTTACAAGTGACTCATATTGGTTTTTTACGACATCACTAGGCCCATCATTTTTATTTCCGCTACACACAAAGAGCACTTTCATACATCATTCTTGATTTGATTAATATATGATACAATACTTTCCGCATAAACCTTTTCTAAAATCGATTTCTCTTCGATTGGCTCCCAAGTTCCTGATGTTTTTTTGAAATAAAAATCAGAATACTCCAAAGTATATGTTCCAAAATAATTTGTTTGAAATTCAATTAGATAATACTCATCCTCTTTTTTACATATATCCAAGGATAAATTTGGGACATGCAAGGCTGCATGAATTTCTTGTGAAAAGTTCAATAATTCTTTGGGAACATCTTTTGTAAATGATAAATTGCCACCGCCGCTTGCCCTGAAGTCTCCTTTCCTGTTTTTTCTCTTTAGTACGTAATATTTATCTGAGTAAATTAGAATTTTCCAATCGCCTTTTAAACCTTCAATATAGTTTTGCGCAACGAATTTCTTTCGGTATCTCGAATTTGATAGATATCCATTGTGTTTGAATCTTCGTAAATGGTCTTTCAAGTCTTCGTAAAGGTTTCCCGATTTAGAAATCAATTGAATGGATTTTGTTGCTTCATTTAGCGTCTTATTTAAGGAAACCCCTTTGCTCATTGAACCACTTGCTGGTTTTACAATAATGGGTCTTTCGAAAGTTTCATTTGCTGATTGGAATTCTTCTAGTGTTCCATAATGCCTTGACTTTATAGATTTTATAGTTTCAAGATCTGATTGACTCCTTAATATTTCCATAAAGACTTTATTATGGTGTGCCTTTAGATATTTGAATGAAGGAATAGGTATACCTCCAGATAAAGAAATTCCGTAT
>WTIB01000042.1 GCA_011522905.1 Crocinitomicaceae bacterium
CACTGCATCCGTAAACCCCACCATGTAAACTTGGTTTTAAAATAATGAATTGGGGTCTTATGGTTTGCAATAGTTCTTTCTTTTTCTCTGGAAGATTGATTCCAATCAATTCTTCGTCCAATGCGATCGGAATAATCGCCTCATTACAAAGAGCTTTCATTAACTTCCAATTTCCCTTTTCAATGGGTTGTTCTATGGAATGAATATCGTATTTTTTTAACTCGAACAATATATCTCTAATCTCTATCTCACCGAATGCCCCATTTGCATCCACTCGTATTTCAAGTTTTTTTCCATAAGTATCACGTATGTTTTTTAAAATTTCTAGCTCTTTGGAAAGCTCAATGGCACCAATTTTCAACTTCAATATTGAATATCCATCATCTACTTTTTGTCCAATTTGAGAAAGCATTTCATCTGAACTGCCCATCCATATCAATCCATTAATCGAGATTCCCTCCAGACCCATCGAAAACTCAGTATCAAAAGGATCAATTCCTTTACCAAGGTTTAAGTTGTACAATAAAGTTTCTATTCCAAACAAAATAGATGGAAAGGCTTTCAGTTCATTGCAAAAAAAAGAAAGGACCTTTAACTGATCTTCGTTTTGAATTAATGAGTTAAATGTCTGACAAACCCATTTGATCTTATTTTCAAATTGATCTTCACTCTCGTAATCCAATGAAAGACCAGGAATAACACTACACTCCCCTTGGATATGTTGCGCTTCCTCAACATAAAAAATCCAAGAGGGTTTTTCATATAAAACACCTCGACTAGTACCGGCTGGAGATTTGAACTTCAGTTCTTTTCTGAAAAAATTTATTTTCAACATTTAGTTCATCCATTTTTCGTACCACATCTGAAACATCAGCAGATACCACATTTTTACATCAAGCTCTTTCTTTCCTGCATAAAAATTTCTTTTGATATCCTCTACATAGGCTACATTAAATACCCCTTGTTTTTCTATTTTCTCAGAATTGATATACTCCTCTACCAATTCTCGCAAATCATTTTGAAGCCAATTTGCTATTGGGATTGCAAAACCCATTTTAGGCCTGTCCATCATCTCTTTTGGTATATATTGATGGAGAATTTCTTTAAGAATATATTTCTTTTCTCCCTTGTGATATTTATAATGATCTGGGAGCCTTGCAGCCCATTCAATTAATCTATGATCTAAATATGGCTCTCGCCCTTCAAGGCTTGCAGTCATTGTCGCGCGATCAACCTTTTGCAAAATATCATCCACTAAATAAGTCTGATAATCAATGGCCATCATGTAAGAAAGTGAAGAAAAATATTTTTCTTCCAATTCCTCCGAGAAATATGCGGTATCCAACGAGGTTATTTTACTTTTAAATAGATCATTTATCTGACGATCTGTAAACTGCTGACTCAAGCTTAGCATTATTTGCTCTTCAGATGGATTTTTTAATACCCCTTTTACTTTCTCATATCGATTGTGGAAATTGTACCTATTCCTTAAAACAGGAATGTAATTCGACGGAATTCTGTCCATTCCATAGGCCATTGCGGTCCTTAAGAAGGAGGGGATTTTATTTATTTTTTGACCATAGCGTTGGATATAATCGTAACGATTATACCCTGCAAAAACTTCATCTCCAGCATCTGCACTTAAGGCAACTGTGACATGCTTTCTTGCTGCAAGACTCACCAATGTCGTTGGAATTGCACTACTATCGGCAAATGGTTCGTCATAATAATAGGGCAAATCTCCAATTAATTCAATGGCTTCTTTATGCGTACATTCAATTTCTGTATGATTTGTTCCTAAATAAGATGCAATTTCTTTTGCAAAAGGTGCTTCATCTAGTCCAATATCAGGAACGGAAATGGTAAAAGTCTTTAGTTTATCGGTTCTTTCTTTTTGCAATAGTGCGGTCACCGAAGCACTATCATATCCTCCACTCAAAAAAACACCAACGGGTACATCGGATACCATTCTGTAATTGCAAGCGTCAGATAATACGTCCTCTGTTTTCTTTTTTGCCTCCTCAAAAGAAAGATCTAATTTGGGTTGGTTGTATCCATCATATACATTCCAATACTCCTTCTGATGAGCTAAAGACATTCTTTGAAATGAAGTTTCATCTATGTTCAATTCCATGTAATGCCCTGGCCTAATTTTGAAACAATTCTCAAAAATACAGTGAGGAGTGGGCACATTGCCATATTGCATAAATGCAGCTATGGCGTTTTTATCTAGTTTTTTTTGAAATCGTGGATGCTCATGAAAAGCCTTTAATTCAGATGAAAATAAAAATAACCCATCCTTGAAATAATAAAAAAAGGGTTTAACTCCTGCACGATCTCTTGCACAAAATATTTTATTATCAACTGTGTTTACGACTACAAAAGCAAACATGCCAATGAATTTATCCAAAGAAGAACTTCCCCACTCAACATAGGCATGTAAAACAACCTCTGTATCAGAAGTGCTTTCAAAAGTATGCCCTAAATGAATTAATTCCTTTTTTATTTCATTGTAATTGTATATTTCACCATTAAAACATATCCAATGATTCTTAAAGCTCATAGGTTGCTTTCCACCTTCACTCAAATCAATTATGGAAAGCCTTCTGTGCCCAAGGCCTATTTGAAAATGATCAAAATTTAAATCCTCGACACCAAAAGCATCAGGACCTCTATGAGTCAGTGTATGAGTCATCCTCTCAAGATCTTCAATTGAAGTTTTCTTCTTAAAATCTATAAACCCTACAATTCCACACATATTTTATTCTTCAATTTGAGTAATATCTTCTGTTTTATTAGTCCTTGATGCTAAAATAAGAAAGAAAAATGGCAACAGTGGTGCCCTAATCCTAACCAAAATACCAAACAAAACTGAGGTAAAACCGGCTATAAACGCAATAAACAATGAAAAAATAAATGCAAAAACTAAAATTTCTTCTTTCCGAATATTTTTTATTTTTTGAAAAGGATTTCCTGAAACAAAAAAGCGAACAGTCAAAAACATCAGGACCAAACTCTCTATTCCGTTAATAATTAATGTTGGAGAAATTGATTCGTTTATAAATGGTCTGTATATTCCATAAAAAACACTTTCGGGAATAGCTCTTAATAATCCCGCAGGTGAGGCGTCTGTATTGGCTATCTCATATCTCTTACCCGTGTATGTTTCATTCTGTGTGAAATCTAGCTGAACCAATTCTGCTTCAGCCACCATTTCTGATGCAAAATTTGAGGCAAAAAACTGGAGGAAAATAATAATGCCACCAAATAAAATAAGGG
>WTIB01000128.1 GCA_011522905.1 Crocinitomicaceae bacterium
ATACAATATGCTTGATATTTTTTCAATAGATTGAAAAAAAAAGAGGGCCGGAGCCCTCTTAATAAAACTACTTAGTTGTTGTTTGTTAGAATCTCCAACCAATTCTAAAGCCCATGTTTCCACCACCAAGTGATAATGAACTATTCGAACCTGAAGATTCAGTGGTAACATCTGTGGTTGTTCCACCTGCTGTGATTGAAGTGCTTCCTCCACCATCAGTGTAACTATCCCAGCCTAAGCCCATCTCTAAACCGATATAGATATTATCAAATACATAATAATCTACTCCAGCTCCTATTCCTAGACCAAAAGTTGAACCTGATGATTCAACGGCAGCTGTCATATCAGCCATGTAATCTGCTCCATCTGAGTTGGACCAATCTTCAGTCATTGACATGCCTCCAAATGAAATCCCTGCAGAGAAGAATGGAGATAATTTATCTGTTCCTGACAAATGGTATTCAGCACCTAGTCCAAGAGACCAGCTCATAGAACCCATATCAATTGTACCAGTTCCAGAACCACCAGCTTCATATACATTGATCGTTTCTGACGATGAAGACATCCCTAAAGTGACTCTTGCCGCGATATTGTCGTTTACAAAGTAACGAGCTCTTAGATTTGGAGCATACCACATAACACCATTGGTGTTGTCATAATTAATCATTCCTTCAAGTGAATAATTTGCATCATCACTAGATGGTTTTTGTGCCATTAATGAGCCAGTCATTAATACAGCACCTAACATAATTGCTATCTTTTTCATAACATATAAAATTTATAATTCTACTCAATATACGGAGGTGTGATTCATTTGAGAACCATATGTAAATGAGTTATCAATAACGAAATGTGGACAACCTAGCTTAAAGTAGGGCTTTAAATAAAGGTTTTAATATCCTGTTTGATACGTTCTGCAAGCGAATTTGCTGCTTCTGAAGAATGACTCTCTGAATATATTCTGATAATAGGTTCAGTGTTGCTTTTTCTGAGGTGTACCCACTCTTTATCGATATAGATTTTGACACCGTCTGTGGTGTCTACCTCTTCATCTTTATATTTTTCAGCCATTTTAGTCAACAGCTGATCCACATTGATTTCGGGAGTTAGCTGTATTTTATTTTTTGAAATAATGTAACGAGGATAGGAATCCCT
Source organism: Crocinitomicaceae bacterium (assembly GCA_011522905.1). GTDB lineage: Bacteria > Bacteroidota > Bacteroidia > Flavobacteriales_D > Crocinitomicaceae > UBA952. Next base: position 1,156 of record WTIB01000128.1, read on the forward strand.
TAATGCAGATGCGCTCTTTTTTTGATGGGCAAGATGACTTAAAAATAAGGCAATACCCACTAAGGCATCTCTTCCATAATGAAGCTCAGGGTAAATCACTCCACCATTTCCTTCACCACCAATAACGGCATTGGTCTCTTTCATTAACGAAACTACATTTACTTCACCTACAGCTGATGCCGAATATTTTTGTCCTTTGGATTCCGTAACATCTCTTAATGCTCTTGTTGACGATAAATTGGATACGGTTGCGCCTGGGGTGTGAGACAAAACATAATCTGCTACTGCCACAAGTGTATATTCTTCTCCAAACATTGAACCGTCTTCACAGACCATAGCCAATCGGTCAACATCTGGATCCACTGTAAAGCCAATATGGGCATTGACCTCCTTGATTTTTTCGGAAAGGTCTGTTAAATGCTCTGGCAATGGCTCTGGATTATGAGGGAATTGACCTGTTGGTTCACAATATAGCTTGGTAATGGTTTTAACGCCAAGGGCTTCAAGAAGAGCAGGAACATATATTCCTCCTGTAGAATTTACGGCATCAACGACAACGTGAAAGTTGGCATTTGTAATCGCTTCTTTATCCACCAAAGGAAGATTCAATACGGCTTGAATATGCTTATCTAAGTAACTATCGTCATTTGTTAGCGTTCCTAAGTCATCAACCTCGGCGAATTGAAAATTTCCACTTTCAGCAATTTCCAATAAATCTGCTCCTTCTTTGGCCGATATAAATTCTCCTTTTTCGTTTAACAATTTAAGTGCATTCCATTGTTTAGGATTGTGACTAGCGGTAAGAATAATTCCGCCGTGCGCATTTTCCATAGGTACCGCAACTTCTACTGTCGGTGTTGTTGATAGGTTTAAATTTACGATGTCAATTCCAAGTCCTGTAAGTGTTGCACAAACCAAGTCAGATACCATTTGGCCAGAGGGTCTTGCATCTCGACCAATGACAACTTTAAGTCGTTGGTTCGGGTGTTGTAATTTAAGCCATGAGCCATAAGCTGAGGCAAACTTAACAGTGTCGATAGGAGTGAGGCCCTCATTTATTGTTCCGCCAATAGTTCCTCTAATACCTGAAATGGATTTGATTAGCGTCATTTTAAAGATTTTTGTAGTTCAATCATTTTAAGAAGGCTCACCGCACATTCGATTCCTTTATTGCCATGTTTCCCGCCAGAACGATCAATGGACTGTTGCATGTTATTGTCAGTAAGCACACAAAATGAAATGGGTGTATTTGTTTTGAGCATCACATCCATTATACCTTGGGTTGCACCGCTACAAACATAGTCGAAGTGTTTTGTTTCACCTTGAATAACAACACCTATTGTGATTACACCGTCCAGATTGTTCTTTTGAATCATTGACTGTGCTCCTAAAGGAAGCTCAAAAGCACCAGGAACACTTTTAATGAGCAGATTTTCATCACATACACCATGCTCTTGGAAGGTTTGAAGAGCACCATCTAAAAGCTTTGAAGTAATGGCTTCATTCCATTCAGAAACAACAATGCCGATTTTGTAATCGGCACCATTTGAGATATTTGCTTTGTCGTACTCCGACAAGTTTTTAATGGATGTTGCCATTAATTAATTTTTTTTATTCGCGCTTCGGGCAATATATTTCTCCATATTCTTTTGTTTAGCTATAAAAGAATTTGGGTAATGAAATGCGATTTCTTCGTAATAAGCCAAAGCCTCAGCGTTTTTCTTAAGTTTTTCAGAATTAAGAGCTGCCTTAAACAAGTACATTGGACTAGTCACACTGTTTTCGTTTATTTTAGAAGCTTCATCATACAACTCCACTGCTTCAGCATATTTTTTGAGCTCTGATTTGCAATCACCTTGGAGTCCAACAATCATTGCTGATAGATAGGTGTCATCAACAGAAATGTCCTCAAGTAAAACCAATGCTTGTTTGTATTTATCATTTCTCATGTATTGCGTCGCAAGTATATACTTACTGATTTCTCCTCCAATTTTACCATCATATTTTTTAACAGCTCCTTGAAGCTTTTTGATAGGATCTATTGAAGATACTTTTGCATCACTTTGAGGGTTGTTTTGCTCTTGAACAATCACATTCAGTGCAGGGA
>WTIB01000261.1 GCA_011522905.1 Crocinitomicaceae bacterium
GACGATTGTCCAACAATTCCTGGTCCAAAAGAAAATAACGGATGTCCTTATTTGGATACTGATGAAGATGGATTACTCGACAAAGATGACGAATGTCCAAACACACCAGGACCTATTGAAAATAATGGATGCCCTGTTATTGAAGAAGAGGTAGTTGAAGTACTTCAAACAGCATTTGACAACCTAGAATTCAGAACAGCGAAAGACATTATCTTAAACGAATCTAAGCCTTCGTTAGAGGAGCTGTCTAATGTGTTAATTGAAAGACCAACTTGGAAGCTAGAAATATCTGGTCACACCGATAATGTTGGTAATGAAGATAAAAACATGGTATTATCGAAGAAAAGAGCAGAATCAGTGAAAAGATTCTTGGTTGATCATGGTGTTGATGAGACGCATTTGATCATTAAGTTCTTTGGTGAAACGGCTCCAATTGCTGATAATAACACAGCTGAAGGAAGACAGAAAAACAGACGTGTTGAAATGAAAATCATATTTGAATAATTCATTTTAACTTCAAACTTAAGAAAGGGGCTTTTGCCCCTTTTTTTATTTGAAATTGAAGCTATCTATGAAGTTAGGTCGCAAATATTAATGTTTTCTTAATTTACCAGATTCACATAAAAGGCTCGAGATGAGTATATTCGTGCTATAAAATTGTCTTACAATATTTTATAAATTTTGAAATACCCAAAACCCAGTTTACTTATTTTTTATGGAAGCCTAGCTACTTTTGGGTTCAGTTTCACTTTTACCCTATTTGTTCATTTATTCATCTCTGAAGTTGATTCTACGCTATTTTTCGTTATTCCCATATTAGGGGCAGTATTCGTATATATTACATTTAGTTTTTTACTTAAAAAATTTGTTCAACACCGACTTTCTCTTCTATATAGATCTATTCAAACCAAAACTGAAGCAAGTACAAATGAATATGAGGTTGAGTCACTTGACCATATGATTGAACATGCGGAAAAAGATGTACAAGACTGGCAGAGTAAACAGGACGAGGAAATTATAAAGCTGAAAGAGCAAGAAAATTTTAGAAGAGAATTTCTGGGCAATTTGGCTCATGAACTTAAAACTCCTGTATTCTCCATTCAAGGTTATATTCTAACACTTCTGGAAGGCGGTTTGGAGGATGAGACAATAAATAAAAAATTTTTGGAGCGGGCTTCATTATCTACGGATAGAATCGTGAGCATTCTGGAAGACCTGGATCAAATTACCAAACTCGAAATTGATGCTCTTGAAATGATTTTCGAACCTTTTGATATACTAAAACTTGCTTCTGAGTGTATCGTCGGAGCTGAGCTAAGAGCAAAAGAAAAAAATATTAAACTCCATTTAAAACATGAAACTGAGGACATCAGTGTTAACGCCGATCGCAAAAGAATAGCTCAAGTACTCACCAATCTACTTAATAACTCCATATCCTATGGAAAACAAGATGGCAACACAACGATATCTGTTTTTGTAGTTAGAGATTTGGTAAACATAGAGGGCTCAGATGACGGTATCGGTATAGACAAAGCACCTTTTCCTCGCTTGTTTGAACGCTTCGATAGGGTCGAAAAAAGTTGAAGTCCTCGCGAGAAAGGCACAGGACTTGGACTAGCGATTGTTAAACATGTCATCGACTCTCATCAACAAAAAATTGCCGTCAAAAGCTCAGTTGGAGTTGGCAGTCAATTCACCTTCAGTTTAGACAAAGCTTAAAATATTTGCTCTAAATCAAAAGCTTGTTGTACCTTTGCCGAAATTTTTGAGAAATAGTACGTTTTATTTAATTTATTTCAGTTATGAAAATACTTAAAATTCAAGCACTTAGAGGTCCAAACATATGGAGCATTCGAAGACAAAAGCTTATTCAGATGAGATTGGATTTAGAAGAATTGGAGGAGAGGCCAACAGATAAGATTGACGGGTTTAGAGAACGTTTAGAAAATCTTTTACCGACACTTATTGAGCATAGATGTTCTGAGGGATGTCGTGGAGGCTTCTTTCAAAGAGTAGATCGAGGAACTTGGATGGGGCATGTAATAGAGCATATTGCATTAGAAATTCAAACCTTGGCTGGAATGGATGTTGGATTCGGAAGAACACGAGAAACAAAAACACCAGGAGTTTATAATGTAGTTTTTAACTATCTGGAAGAAAAGGTAGGAATCTATGCAGCTAAGGCAGCTGTAAAAATTGCTGAGGCCTTAATTGCCGGCGAAGATTATGATCTCACTGATGATATCCAAAATATGAAGGAAATTAGAGAAGATGTGAGATTAGGACCAAGTACTGCAAGTATTGTTGATGAGGCGGTCTCACGAGATATCCCATTCCTTCGTTTGGGGAGAAATTCACTCATTCAGCTTGGAGCCGGTGTAAATCAAATGCGCTTTCAGGCAACCATTACATGCAAGACAAGTAACATTGCTGTTGATATTGCCTGCAATAAAGAGCAAACTAAAAAAATGTTGGATGATGCTTCTATTCCTGTAGCGAAAGGAGATATTTGTTATGACGAGGAAGACTTAAAGGATACTATTGACGATATTGGTTACCCAATCGTTATTAAACCTTTAGATGGGAATCATGGAAAAGGTGCCTCTATTAACGTGACCAATTGGGAGGATGCTGTTAAAGGATTAAAGCATGCTAAAGAATACTCAAGAAGAGTCATCGTTGAAAAATTTGTAACTGGTTTTGACTTTAGGGTTCTCGTAATAAATAATGAGGTTATCGCAGCTGCTCAAAGAGTGCCTGCGCACGTCATTGGGAATGGTAAAAACACCATTCAAGAGCTCATCGATATCACAAATGAAGATCCAAGAAGGGGTTATGGACATGAAAATGTATTGACAGAAATCACTATTGACAGAACGACAGAACGATTGATTGACAATGCAGGATACACATTGGGTTCAGTTCTTCCTGAGGACGAAACTTTATATTTAAAATCTACTGCCAATTTAAGTACGGGCGGAACTTCAGTGGATGTCACTGATCTTATGCACCCAGAAAACGTATTTATTGCAGAACGGATTTCTAGAGTTATTGGTTTGGACATTTGTGGAATAGATATTATGGCACCTAACCTCACACAATCCCTCAAGGAAAATGGTGGTGTGATATTAGAAGTAAATGCAGCTCCTGGTTTTAGAATGCACCTTGCACCCTCCGAAGGATTGCCAAGAAACGTTGCTGCTCCCGTAATTGATATGCTTTATCCTCCTGGAAAACCATCAAGAATTCCGATTATTTCTGTAACTGGAACTAATGGAAAAACGACAACTACCCGATTGATTTCTCACATCGTTAAAAACAATGGTTATCGAGTTGGGTTTACTACTTCTGACGGTATCTATATACAAAACCACATGATGGAAAAAGGGGATACGACAGGACCTATAAGTGCCGAATATATCTTAAAAGACCCTACTGTTGAATTTGCAGTTCTTGAAACAGCTCGTGGAGGAATCTTGAGATCTGGACTCGGATTTAAGGTTTGTGATATCGGTGTGATTACCAATATTCAGGAAGACCATCTTGGGATAAGTGATATTCATGATTTAAAAGACCTTTCACGTGTAAAATCGGTTGTTGTAGAAAGTGTTAAAAAAGATGGTTGGGCAGTTCTTAACGGAGAAGATGAGAATTGTCTTGAAATAGCGAAATCATTATCATGCAATGTGGCCTTATTTAGTTTAGATGAAAATTGCCCTGCAATAATTGAGCATTGTGCTGAAGGGGGGATCGCAGCTATTTATGAAAATGGGTTTATTACCATTAAAAAAGGCGACTGGAAAATAAGAGTCGAACGAGCTACTCATATTCCTCTTACCCTTAACGGTAAGGCAAAATTTATGATTGCCAACGTATTAGCAGCAACATTATCGGCATACTTGTATGGCTTCAAAACAGAGGATATTAAGTTATCCTTGGCTACCTTCATTCCAAGTGCAGCGCATACTCCAGGAAGAATGAACATTTTTGAATTTTCAAAGTTCAAAGTGCTCATTGATTTCGCTCATAACCCTACAAGCTATCTAGGAATTGAAGATTATTTAAGCAGCGTAGATGCTTCTAGAAAAATTGGGATTATTTCTGGCGTTGGAGATCGACGAGATGAAGACATCAAGGAATGTGCAAAAATTGCAGCCCGAATGTTCGACCATATTATTATCCGACAAGAAAAACACTTGAGAGGAAGAACTGAAGAGGAAATCATCAATCTCATCTTAGAAGGATTACAAGAGGGAGACGCTTCTGTTACTCATGAAGTCGTATCATTGGAAGTTGAAGCGATTAAACACGCCATTTCCATTGCAGAAGAAGGGACCTACATTGTGGCATTAAGCGATGTAATTGACAATGCCATTGATATTGTACAAAGCTATTTAGACGCTGAAATAGAATCAGAAAATTTAGTTCCTGTTTTGTAATTTCATCGGATTTTCGTGTGGAAAAGCCTCTTTGTTTTTTGTAAAGCAAAGGCTTCCTAAATTGCCATTATATTAATATATTTAGGTCCATATTTGATTCCATGAGAAAATTATTTTCGGTGCTGTTGACGTTTTTGTGCCTATTAACGTATGGGAATTCTTTTTCTCAAGGGTACCAGGTTAATTTCCAAGGTCAAAAGCAACAGGGCATGGGGCTGGCTGGTACAGCAGTTTTCATGGATGGCTCAAGCCTTTTTTTTAACCCGGGTTCTGTTGCATTTTCGAATGAAAACTCCATAAATGTGGCGGTTACGCCTATTTCAGGAAATACATTATTTATTGACTCAACTACGGGACAAGGTTTCCGGTCAAACTCTCCCATTGGCACTCCTTTTTCTGCTTATGGATTGTTTCAACTAAAGGATCATGCTAAACTCAAACTTGGTATCGCAGCATATACTCCTTTTGGAAGCACGGTGTCGTATGAAGATAATTGGATTGGCCGATTTGCCCTCACAAAGCTGCAATTAAAGGCCATTTTTATTCAACCTACATTTTCATACAGAATTGCGGATGTCATTGGAATTGGGGGTGGTCTCGTAATTAGTACGGGTGATGTAGTCTTAGAAAAAGACATTCCAGTTCAATTTAGTAATGGAGATTTTGCAAGTGCCAGCCTATCTGGGTCTGCACTCGGTTTTGGATACAATTTGGGTATTCATTATGACCTGACAAAAAAACTCTCTGTTGGACTTAACTTTCGCTCAAAAATTGAAATGAGTGTTGATGATGGAAATGCAATATTTGATGTCCCTGAATCACTTGATCCAAATTTTCCTGACGGTACATTTTCAGGTGCACTTCCCTTACCACAGGTACTTACGTTTGGAGTATGCTATAAAGCGAATGATCAGCTTACCTTTGTTTTGGATGTAAACAGGGTTGGTTGGAAAGCATACGACACCTTGGCCTTTGATTATGCCTTAAATACATCGTCTTTAGAGGATACTAAATCTCCGAGAATGTATGAAAGCACATTTGCTTTTCGGGGAGGAGGATCTTATGATTTTAATAATGGATTATCATTAAGAGCTGGAGGAGGATTTGGATTCTCACCTGTTCAAAATGGCTATATAACACCTGAAACCCCAGACAATGATAGATGGTACGGAACTGCAGGTATAGGATATGTGTTTGGTGATCACTTTTCAATAGATGCTACGTTTTATTATACACAAATGACGAGAACTGGACATAATAGGGAAACAGGACTAAGCGGAACCTTTGAAACAAAGGCAATTGCAGGTGGGATTGGGTTAATATATAAGTGGTAATGATGAATTCAAGATTATACATATTCGGTTTTTTGATTGCGATTTGCATTGCATGTAAACCTAAATTTGAAGCCCCTGAATATAGCTCTGGCGAAACAAATCCCGAACGGCTCTTAATGCTTGGCGGAACTTTTGCCTCGGGTTATACAGATGATGCCTTGTTTAGATATGGACAAGAACATAGTATGGCCTCCTACATTCATAAAAGTATAAATGACGTATCTCCATCAACATTTAATCAACCATTTGTGGAGGAAGGATCTGTCGGTATTAGTTCAAATGGACTTTCAAGATTGATATTAGGGTATAAAACGGATTGCTTAAATGAAACTTCTTTGTCTCCTGTTCGAGAAACTACTATGGGTGACGCCAATGTATTAAATAGTATATACAGCGGTACACCATTCAACAACATGTCAATTCCAGGATTACGGACAGGTGATGTCTTTGACGAAGATTATTCCAACCAAAATCCTTATTTCGCTAGAATGTCGTCATCTCCAACAAGTACGGTAAATGATGATTTTGGTGCTTTAAATCCAACGCTTTTTTCTGTCTTTTTGGGGCTAGATGATTTTATGCCCTTCATTAAGTCTGGCGCAAGAAGTGACAGTCTTCCTGATCCAAATCTGTTTGAGAATAATTATCGTCAAATGTTGGACAACCTTACCTCTGGTGGGGCAAAAGGTGTGATCTCGACTATTCCTGATATAAGCAGCGCTCCATATTTTACGACTGTTGGCTGGAATGATCTTGTTTTAGACTCTGCCAATAATGCCACCTTAAACAGCATCTACAATCCCTTAGAATTTTATTTCAACGTAGGCAACAATCCCTTCATGATTGAGGACCCTTCTGCAAATGCTTTTGGAGTGCGACCTATCGAGGAAGGAGAGCTTATCTTGTTGAGTGTTCCGTTGGACTCCGTGAAGTGTTACAAAATGGGAACCATCTTTCCGTTCAGAAATGAGTTTATTTTAACTAACCCAGAGCTGCAAGAAATTAGAACGCACCTTGGAATCATCAATGACATCATCCGTTCACTTGCTGTAGAATACGATTTAGCCTTGGTTGATGCAGATCAGTTCTTTTCAAATATAGATTCAGGTTTTCCTTTTAATGGTATTAATATGGGGACTGGTTTTATTTCAGGTGGAGCGTATGGGCTAGACGGTATTCGATTTAACGCCCGAACAAATGCCCTTTTTGCCAACGAATTTATTAAATCAATTAATCAAAAATACAATGCGTCATATCCAATGATTAATGCGACGAATTTGGATGCCGCATTTTTTCCATAACTTAAAATTCAATCATGAAACAAATTTTATTTTTTACACTTTTACTGTCTCTCTCAAATATCATTAATGCACAGACACCTTGTGATGATGGGAGGTATTCGAGCGCGGTGTTTACAGATTTCACAAAAACTTCTGACATCACCTATGGTTCAAACACCTCATGGAATGGCTCGAACACAACATTAAGGCTTGACTTTTATGAACCTGATGGAGATACCGAAACAGAACGTCCGTTATTAATTTGGGTTCATGGTGGTAGCTTTATTGGTGGTTCAAAAACGGATCCTGATATGGTTGAGTTTTCTGAAAGATTTGTAAAAATGGGATATGCCTGCGCTTCGATTGATTACCGTTTAGGTTTCTTTCCATTTGATTCGGCAAATGCAGTAAAAGCTGTGGTTCGAGCAGTTCAGGATTTAAGAGGAGCTATACGGTATTTTTATAAAGACAAACAAACAACAAATCAATATAAAATTGATACCAATAAAATTTTTGTGGGAGGAAGCTCCGCAGGGGCTATTACTGCCTTACATCTGGCCTATTTGGATGATGAGTGTAAAATAGCTGATTACCTGAACGAATCTACAATAATTTCGATGGGAGGACTCGAGGGAACGAGTGGAAATGCTGGCTATTCATCGACAGTTCACGGTGTGATCAACGGATGTGGTGCCCTCGCCAGGTATAGCTGGATTGAAGCTGATGATGTTCCTCTTTGTTCCGTTCATGGGACGAATGATGGAACGGTCACATATAATCGTGGATTGGTTAATCCCGGAATTCCCCTAATGTATTTAGACGGAAGTAGAATGCTTCACGAACGGGCTTGTGCTGTTGGTTTGGAGGAGTATTTTTATACCTTCCCTGGTGCTGGACATGTTCCATATATTAACAATGCCAATACGATGAATATTACCGTCAACTTTATAAGGGATTTCCTTGTCAAGCAGCTTGGGTGTGATGTCGATGATATCCAGCCTCCAAATGCATGGTTAGAAAATGCATTTCTATATCCAACTGATGATTGCGATGGCAATCCAATAGAAGATGAATGTACATCTAATGGCATAGCAGAAAATACCTCTGCAATTATAGAAATTTACCCAAATCCAGCGAAAAATAAATTAACAGTTAGATCAAATGAGCTCATTGGGCAGATAGAAATATACAATCTTGTAGGTCAAAAGATAATGTCTAAAAAGGGGATGCTAAATGAATTAAGTATTGAGCTGAATAATATAAAATCTGGAAGCTATTTTATTCGAGTATTTGATGCAAACAATAACAGCTCAAAAGCACAATTAATAGAGGTCATTCAATAGTTTTATGATAAAAAATATCGGTTTTGTTCTCATAGGCATTTCCATTTCTTTCATTGGAATTGGTCAAACTTATCTTGAGGGCTTTGATGATATTAACAGCTTGAGTGATTGGTTTTTTCAAAACAACAGCGCTTCTCAAAATCAAAATTGGCATCAGGGGGATGCGAGTCAATTTACTTCGCATGAAGGAGTGTCCAATTCTTTCATTGGCGTCGGATACCAAAGCTCATCGGCTACTACTCCGGTTACATTGAGCAATTGGGCAATAACGCCCTCTAGAACCTTTAATAATGGTGATATTATTACATTTTACACAAGGCGAGTAGATGTAAGCCCCGTATTTCCAGATCGTCTTGAGGTACGATTAAGTGAGGATGGCAACAATTTTAATATGGGCTTTGCCCCTGAAGATGTCGGATCATTTACCAACTTATTATTGAGTATCAATCCTAATCTTTCAACAACAGCTTATCCAAATACCTGGACGCAATATACCATAACTATTTCTGGGCTTAGTGGTCCAACAAATGGACGAATTGGGTTTAGATACTACGTGACTGACGGAGGGCCTGGAGGGAGTAATTCAAATTACATTGGAATTGATTCATACACTTACTATTCTACCTTAAATCCCCCTTCAAATGATGAATGTATTGATGCTATTAACATTGACCATACAGCATCATGTACTCCGGAACAAGGAACATTACAAATGGCGTCAGAGTCCTTGGCCGGTTGCGATGGTATTGCAAATAATGATGTGTGGTATGAGTTTACTGCAAGTTCTAATGCTACGACTTTGGAGCTTTCGAGTTCAGCAGAAATGGATCCCGTAATTGAGGTGTTTTCGGGAACCTGTTCCAATCTCAACAGTCTGATTTGTTTAAATTCGAGCTATGATGGAGAAAATGAATCCACAACAATTGGGGGCTTAATTCCAGGACAAAATTATTACATACGAGTATACGACTGGTACAATTGGATTCCAAATACAATGGATTTCAGCTTGTGCATTGAAACTTTTGATCAATGCAATATAGATCCAGGAATAAATAGTAACCCTGAAAACGAAGCTTGTGGTGAAAATGAAAATGGTGGGTGCTTTGTGGTCAATCCAACATATCAAGATGTTACCTGTAATGAAAGCATTTTTGGCTCATGTTGGGCTGAAAATGGAATAAAAGATCTCGATTGGTATCGATTTGAAATTTATGAAGCCGGATTATCGAGCTTTATGATCTCTTCTGAATTTCCTGTAACCATTGAAGTATTCAATATCAGTGATTGTTCTATCCCACAGCTGGTTGGCAGTGAGAGTTATAATTCTTGTGAACAAAACACTTTTTCCATTAACCTTTCATCTGGAATTTATGCAGCTGTAATTAAGCCGAGTACATCAACGCTATTGCAATGCGGAAATTTCAATGAATATGAAATTGGGTTTGATTTTCCTGAGAGCATTGTCGAGCTTAATTTAAATGGGACCACTGAATTTTGTGAAGGTTCCCCCGTGTCATTGTATTCAAGTAATCAAACAAATGGCCTATTTAATTGGGTAGTGGATGGAAATATTATCGCGACAACGGATACCTTACTTGTTGATTTTTCTGGAGCTGTGTATTTAAATTATACGAATCAAAACGGCTGTTTATCTCCACAACCTGAGACGGTTGAATTTGTAATGAATCCATTAAATTCTGCAGATTTTTTATTCGAAACAAATCCTATATGTATTGGACAAGGAATCATTTCACCAATCGTAATTAACCCCGATGAAGGAATGTTTTCATCAACCCCAGGCCTTGATCTTAATGTAAATAATGGAGCAATAAATGCTGACAATTCATCAATCGGTTCATATTTGGTAACCCATCAAACGGGAGGAACCTGTCCCGACTCTGTTAGTGTGGAAGTTTTAATAGAGGATTGTTCATCTCTAGGTGAAAACAATCTTGAATTCATTGTAGAACCGAATCCATTTATGGAAGAAATTGAGATTCGTTCCGATTACGGTGGGCTCATTTCAATATACTCCGCACTGGGAGAAGTGATCTACAGGGGAAATAAGTCTCCTGGGATTCCGCTACGTATTTCGACCAAACACTATGAAAAAGGCATATATTATATTTCCTTATCTGAAAATAAAAAATACACAGTGCAAAAATTGATAAAGTTCTAATTTTTGAATCACTGAATAATTCGTTAATTTCGAAAAAAACCTAATCCTATGAAATTATTTTCAAGTCTTTTGTTTGTATTCTCAGTCTCTTTTTCATTTGCTCAAACATGGAGCGGTGAAGTCGCTGAGATATTCTATAATAAATGCACCAAATGTCACCATCAGGGTGGTGGTGCACCATTTTCTTTGGTTGATTATAGTGAAGCAAGTAATATGGCAACCTCAATTTATGATGCTGTTTATCAGGGACAAATGCCGCCTTGGCCGCCGAGTGAAAATTCTGCAGAGTTTCTACATGACAGATCTCTTGAAGCAAATGAAAAATCTACCATCTTGAACTGGCTAACTTCGGGGTATCCAGAGGGAGATGCCAGTCAGACTCCTCCACCCCCAGTTTACAACGAAGGATCCATTTTAGGTAATGGGGATTTAGAGGTGCAGATTCCTACATATGCGAGTAAAGCAATTTCTGAAGATGATTACGTCTGTTTTTCTTTACCGACAAATCTTACCGAAAATAGAACTATTAAAGCTGTGGAAGTCATTCCCGGAAATCCTGAGATTGTACATCATGTATTGGTATATGTTGACCAAACCGGTTCGGAAGTTACCGATACTATAGGTGGAGACTGTGCAAGCCCTTCAAATCTGAGCACAAAATTGGTTGGAGGTTACACCCCAGGATCCACACCTATCATTTTTCCATCTCAAGAGCCTATGAAATTGGGTGTGTCTGTAAATTCTGGAGCGAAGATATACCTCAATATGCACTATCCTATTGGGAGCTATGGTATGATCGACAGTACGAAAGTTATTTTCCATTTTTATCCCCCGGGTGAAACGAATATAAGAGAGGTGAGTTCGGACCCCCTTTTGATAAACTATAGCTTTATTTTACCCCCTGAACAAATAACCCCGATAAGTGCGAGCTATCCGAGCTCGGGGACTACTTCTACAGATTGGTCTTTATATTCCATATTTCCACATATGCATTTATTAGGGAAGACCATCGGGACGTACATGATCAAACCTGGTCAAGATACAGTTGATTTGATTGACATCCCACATTGGGACTTCGATTGGCAGGACTTCTACAAATTCCGCTATTTACAAAAGCTACCATCCGGTTCTCGACTAAAAGCCTATGGATCGTTCGATAATACGTCGTTGAACGTCCATAACCCTTTTTCACCTCCTCAAACTGTGATGTTTGGTCTTAATACGACAGATGAAATGTTTATTACATATCTTCAATATCTGCCCTATCAAACTGGTGATGAAGATGTCGATTTGACTGATCTTACATTGGTGAGCTTGGAAGAACACCTCGAACAAATTGAATCTGATATGCAGGTTTTTCCAAATCCATTTGACAATGAAATAACCATCAAATTTGACCAAGCGATAAAACAATCTGATCAAATTTACATTTATGATAGTAGAGGTAATCGCGTTGCGATAATAGACCATTCGTCAGGAGTCAACGAAGTGCATTGGGATGGAACAAACCATAATGGAAATACCATGAAACCTGGAATCTATTATATTTCTGCAAACATTGGTGGCAAAATGACGCAACAAAAAATCATCAAAATTAAATAGAGGCAGAGACATTTTAAGGATTTTACTATTTTTGCCCTCACTAAAATGGTCTCGTGGCCGAGTGGCTTAGGCATCGGTCTGCAAAACCGAGTACAGCGGTTCGAATCCGCTCGAGACCTCCAAAACCCTCTGAAACAATCAGGGGGTTTTTGTTTTTATTTTTTATCTTGTAGAAGATTCAACAAGCCAGATGAAAAACATCCTTTTTTTATTTTCTTTATTTTTCGGTTTCTATTCCTTTACTCAAGAATGTATAAACCAATTCGAAGGCACTTATCATGTGGATATTTCAGCCACTATGCCTTTTTTTGAAAAGGCGGCATACACCGAAAATGG
>WTIB01000232.1:0-3262 GCA_011522905.1 Crocinitomicaceae bacterium
ATGGAACAAATGTATATTTTTTTCTCAAAAATTAAAACACTGTTGAAAACTTCGTTGAAAACCCTATAAAAGTCCTTTAAAATCGAAGATACAGACCTATTAAATTTGGTGAAACAGGATTTTAAATGGGTATGTTTAGCACATTGATAAAGAAAAAGTTATCTGACAATCAAGTTGCCAACATCTTCATCAACGCCATCTTTGATTGTGTCGATAAAGGCTTCTGCGAAGTCGCGGCCCTAATCAATGAAGACCCCGTTTTTGTTACCTCCCCAAATATCAATAATCAAGCAAGCGGTGAGTTTGGACTCATCATAATCGTTGGCAACCTTTCTTTCTTAGAAAGCACCTTTGATGCAGAGCAAGCTGCAAACGTTGAAAAGCTGATATTTTTAAAACTCTCCAAAATCTACGATATGGAGGTAGGAGAATTCGAAAAATTAATTCGAAGCTACCAAAGTTTTATTTCGAGAGTGAATCATCCTTCGAAAAATTGGATTTATGGCATGTCTAAGGCCATCTTCCATAAGTACAAGCTCAATGACTTCCAAGATGAATATTTCAAAAGAATGAGAGCGCCAAATCCATTGTTCCTAAAAAGAATGGACGAGGTCGTTTGTAATTATGTCTGGAACTGGGATGCCTTCTTCAAGAAGTATCGAATTTAATGGTTTAGCTCTTCCTTTTCATAAATCGGTTTCCTGAACACCATCTTCCCATCAAATGCATCAAGAACCAAATTATTGGTAGTATCAATGTTTCCACCTATCAATTGCTTTGATAATTCGTTGAGCACATTTTTTTGGATTAATCTTTTAATAGGTCTTGCTCCAAAGAAGGGATCAAATCCTTGCTCAACAAGTGACTGTAATGCCTCATCTGTTACAAACAATTCGATGTCTTTTTCTTTTAAGAGTTCTTTTACCCCTTCCAACTGAATTTTAACGATATCCATGATGTTGTCCTTGTTCAATGGACGGAAGAGGATCAGCTCATCAATTCTATTTAGAAACTCCGGCTTCAATTGCAATTTCATCAATTCCAATAATTCTGCTTTTACAGCTTCAGCAACTTGGTTTTCATTTCCTTTGGCATTATTAAATTCTTCATGAATAAGATCAGCTCCCAAATTCGAAGTCATGATAATGATGGTGTTCTTAAAATTCACGATTCGACCTTTACTATCCGTTAAGCGTCCATCATCCAAAACCTGTAATAGAATATTATAGACATCGGCATGTGCTTTTTCAATTTCATCAAGCAGAATTATAGAATATGGTTTTCTTCGAACGGCCTCAGTAAGCTGCCCCCCTTCATCATACCCCACATATCCCGGAGGTGCTCCAATCAATCTGCTCACCGCATGTTTTTCTTGATATTCGCTCATATCAAGCCTCACCATGGCACTATCATCATTGAATAAATAGGAAGCCAATGTTTTGGCCAGCTCAGTTTTTCCAACTCCGGTCGTTCCCATAAATAAGAACGAACCAATCGGCTTGTTTTTATCGTGAAGTCCTGACCTTGACCTTCTTACTGCATCTGAAAGCGATTCAATGGCCTCATACTGACCTACAACACGACTTGATAACTCATCTTCCAATTTGAGCAATTTGGCTCCTTCACTTTCCATCATTTTCTGTAAAGGTATTCCTGTCCATTTTGAAATGACCTCGGCGATTTCCTCTACATCCACCTCTTCTTTAATCATTTTAGAATTTTGCTGAACCTGAGTAAGTTCATTTTTTTTCTCGATTAATTGGGTTTCTTTTTCGTTCAGCTTTCCATATCTGATTTCAGCCACTCTACCATAGTCACCATCTCGCTCTAATTTCTCCGCTTCAAGCTTTAAGGTTTCAATGTCATTTTTAATTTTCTGAATTTCATCAACCAGATTTTTCTCAAGCTCCCACGTAGCCTTCAGCTTTTTTTGTTCATCAGAAAGCTCCGATAATGTCTTTTCAATAACCGTCAATTTCTTTGCATCTTTCTCTCTTTTAATGGCCTCCTTTTCGATTTCTAATTGGCGAATTTTTCTTTCAATCTCATCCAGCTCAACGGGCTTGGAATTAATTTCCATTTTCAATTTTGATGCCGCCTCATCAATCAAATCTATGGCCTTATCTGGTAGCTGTCGGTCCGTAATGTATCGTTGAGATAGCTCGACAGCAGAAATCACGGCAGAATCTTTAATGAGTACCTGGTGATGACTTTCATATCTCTCCTTGATACCTCTTAAAATTGATATGGCATCTTCAATATTGGGTTCATCAACCAAAACTGTTTGAAACCTACGAACCAATGCTTTGTCTTTCTCAAAATATTTTTGATACTCATTAAGCGTTGTTGCTCCAACAACACGCAGCTCTCCTCGAGATAAAGCCGGCTTCAAAATATTTGCAGCATCCATTGCTCCTTCGCCCCCTCCTGCACCAACAAGTGTATGAATCTCATCAATGAATAGAATGATCTCTCCATCTGCATCAGTAACCTCTTTTACCACGGCCTTCAAGCGTTCTTCAAATTGTCCTTTAAACTTCGCTCCGGCAATGATTGCACCTATATCCAAAGAATAAACAATCTTTGATTTTAAATTCTCAGGCACATCACCATTCACAATTCGATGGGCAATTCCTTCCGCAATAGCGGTTTTACCTACGCCAGGTTCACCTATTAAAATCGGATTGTTTTTGGTTCTTCTGCTTAAGATTTGAAGTACCCTTCTTATTTCATCATCTCTTCCAATTACAGGATCAAGCTTTCCTGAGTGTACAGATTCATTTAGATTTTTCGCATACTTTGAAAGTGCTTGATAGCTAGCTTCTTGATTTGAATCAGTGACTTTAGCTCCTTTTCGCAATTCCACAATAGCTTGTTTCAATTTACTCTTATTGAATCCACTATCAGACATAATCTTACTCGCGGTATTTTTAAAAAATAGAAACGAAAGAAATAACAATTCTACCGAAACATAGGCATCTTTGTATTCAGCCAGTAAGTCCTCAGATTTTATCAATAGCTTATTTGAATCATTCGACAAATAAACATCTTGTACCTGTGCATTTGAAATTGATTTTAGAGCAGCTTCAACCAATTCTACATAAATAGCATAGTTTACACCTGACTTATCAGCTAAAAACTGAATAATATCACGGTTTACTTGATTTATCGCAGACAAAATATGTAATGGCTCGATTGAGGCATGGTTATTTTTCAAGGCAATTTTCTGAGATTCCTGAAGAACAATTTGAGTATTTTGAGT
>WTIB01000232.1:3362-12511 GCA_011522905.1 Crocinitomicaceae bacterium
TCAAACAATCATTTCGGCATTAAATGTGGCTCAAAATGGTCTGGAGGAAAAACCTACCATGATGATGATGCCAAGGGAGAATGCTTCCGAACTTATGAGAGTGTACTAGAATCCTATTACGACCACAGTAAATTTTTAACCGAGAATCGTCGATATAGTGACTTGTTCTTACTGCAAATGAATGATTACAAGTCCTGGGCAAGAGGTTTAAGTAAAGCCGGTTATGCGACAAATCCAAATTACGCAAATCGACTCATTAGCATTATTGAGGACCTTCAATTGTATTCATTCGACGAGGCATTTTATACAAGTACGCCTGTGCAAAGTCATTTGAGTAAAAAAATACAACAAACCATTACTCTTAACGGAATTCATATTAAGAAGGTCAATGAAGGTGATTCTTATTACAAAATTGCGAAGGCACATAACCTAACGCTACGACAGATTCATAAATACAATGATACTAAATACGGTAAGCATCAAATACTTGAAAAAGGTGACCTTGTGTATTTAGGACCAAAAAGATTTAGGTCAAAAAAGAAGAAGTTTATTATACTTTCAGAAAATACAAGTCCTTTGGAAGTTTCACAAAAAGAGGGCGTTAAACTAAAATCACTCATGAGAAAGAATCATATTTCTTCTCCGGATGAACAACTACGGAAAGGAGAGAAGGTATTCCTACGCTAGACACAGGTCTGCAGGAATTTGTTTGTTGTTTGTTTTAAAGCCTCATTAGTTTGGGGCTTTATTTTTTTAACTCCCCTATTCTACCCCATTTATTATACATACTGAAATTTAAAAGATTAGAATCTTATTTGTAAATTCGCCCTTCCATGAAAGGCATTTTAATCCTATTTCTTCTTTTACTATCGGCATTTTCTTATGGACATGATACTTATTTCGCATTTGCTGAGATGGAATACGATGAAGATTGTTCATGTCTAGAGATCAGTATCAAAGTGTCGGCACACGATTTAAATTCTATTGCGGAAAATCAAACCAAAAATTATTTAGGATTAGAAAAAACACTTAATAGCAAAGAAGGCAATTCAAATATCATTCAACAGATCATTCTTCAAGGCTTTGAAATAAATCAATACCAAAAAAAGATTGTTTCCTTTTATGAAGGATTTGAACTAAATAATGACGGGGATTGTTTTTTTTATTTCAAAACGGAAAAACTAGAAAAAGGATTGATAGATATCCGATTTGATTTATTCATGAACACCTATTTAGAACAACAAAATAAATTAATTTACAATAAGTCAGACCATTCAAAACAGACCTTTGTTTTCTTTGGTTCGAGTCGAGAAACAAAAATAGCACTATGAAAAAGTCCTTACTATTTTCACTCATCATTAGCTTCACATTAATCGTTCAAGTTAATGGTCAAAAGAAATTTGCACAAATAGAGGAATTAATACCTACCCCCAACGAATATAGGAATGCTGCAGGAGCACCGGGTTACAATTATTACCAGCAGCAAGCTGATTATAAAATGAATATCTCTATTGATGATGAAACACAAGTTCTCTCCGGTGATGAAATCATTACTTACACGAATAATTCTCCAGACCAGTTGAGCTATTTATGGCTTCAGCTTGATCAAAATCTGTTTGCAAAAGATTCAGACACCAAACTGATTCATGTTGAAAAGATGGAAGACTTTAGGGACATCAGTCAGATTGAAAGAAAGGTATTTGAATATGATGGAGGGTTTAAAGTTCAAGAAGTTAAAAACCTAAACGGCAGTGACTTAAAATACTCCATTAATAAAACCATGCTGAGAATTGACTTGGACAAACCCCTAAAAACAGGTTCAAGTATTTCGTTTAAAATTAAATGGTGGTATAACATAAACGACCGAATGGCCGTAGGTGGTCGCTCAGGTTATGAGTACTTTGAAAAAGAAGACAACTACATTTATACAGTTGCTCAATTTTTCCCAAGAATGTGCGTGTATGATGATGTTTCGGGTTGGCAAAATAAACAGTTTTTGGGTAGAGGAGAATTTACACTTCCTTTTGGCGATTATGATGTATCCATTACTGTTCCAGCAGACCATATTTTAGGAGCTACTGGAGAGCTTCAAAATACTTCTTCACTTCTTACAAACAATCAGAAGAAACGATTAGAGCAAGCGAAAAAATCAGATTCACCAATATTTATTGTTACTGAAGAAGAAGCTCGGGAATCTGAAAAAACGCACTCGAAAAGAACGAAGACATGGAAATTTAAGGCAACGAATGTTAGGGATTTTGCTTTTGCAACCTCTAGAAAGTTTATTTGGGATGCCCAAAATACAAATGTGGGTGGAAAAGATGTCCTTTGTATGTCCTATTATCCGAAGGAAGGAAACCCATTGTGGGAGCGTTATTCAACAAAACTTGTGGCCCATACTGTTCAAACGTATTCAAAATACACAGTTGATTACCCCTACCCTGTTGCCATTTCAGTGCATTCAAAATCAATAGGCATGGAATATCCTATGATCTGTTTCAATGGTGGACGACCCGAAGCAGATGGTACTTATTCAGAAAGAACAAAATATGGAATGTGGGGCGTGATTATTCACGAAGTAGGACATAATTTCTTTCCTATGATTATCAATTCTGATGAACGTCAATGGACCTGGATGGATGAAGGTTTGAATACTTTTGTTCAATATCTGACTGAGCAGGAATGGGAGCGCGGATATCCTTCAAGAAGAGGACCTGCATATAAGATTGCAGATTATATGAAAGGAGATAAGTCAAATATTTCACCAATAATGACCAATTCTGAATCAATTTGGCAATTTGGAAACAACGCTTATGGTAAGCCAGCAACTGCTCTAAATATTCTCAGAGAAACGATTATGGGAAGAGAACTGTTTGATTATGCCTTTAAAACCTATTGCGAACGTTGGAAATTTAAACACCCTACCCCAGCAGATTTTTTCCGTACCATGGAAGATGCTTCCGCGGTTGATTTAGATTGGTTTTGGAGAGGTTGGTTCTACAGTACTGACCATGTTGACATTTCATTGGAGTCCGTAAATTTATATCAGCTTAACACTCAGAATCCTGAAGTGGAGAAAGCATTCGCCAAGAAGCAGTACGAGAATCAAGATGAGTTTAAAGGAGATATCGAAAACCTTAGCTCCATAAAAGAAACCATCAATGAAAAGGATGCGAATATTGATGACTTCTATGCAAAGAGAGATATCTTCAAGGTTGATAAGCTGGATGAAAAAGAATACGAGCAGTTTAAAACCAGAAACAAGGATAAGCTTTACCTTCTTAATGCAGGTAAATATTTTTATGAACTCAATTTCAAAAATATAGGTGGCTTAGTGATGCCTCTGATTATCCAAATCAATTATACAGACCAAACCTCAGAAATCATCAGAATACCTGCTGAAATATGGCGTAGACATGAAGTCAATGTTTCAAAAGTGTTCATTTTAGACAAAGAGGTATCTTCATTTAGACTAGATCCATTATTGGAAACAGCGGATACTGACTTGTATAACAACGCTTGGCCTAGAGAGGTAATTCCTTCGAGGTACGATCTTTTCAAGGAGCGTAAAATGAGAATGCAAAGACGTGAAAATCCAATGCAGCGTCAAAAAAGAGTTGATGAATTAGGAGATTAAAATCTTAGCTTACTTCTTTCTAAAGAATATTTTGATTGGAATCCCATTAAAGTCAAAATGCTCTCGCAATCTATTTTCAAAGAAACGCTTATAAGCATCAGTAATGTACTGAGGTAAATTGCAAAATACTGCAAAGGAAGGCGCATGTGTTGGTAGCTGCTGAATGAACTTGATTTTGATGTACTTCCCCTTTACTGAAGGTGGTGGAGTTGAATGCACCACATCAAGCATTACATCATTTAATTTAGACGTAGGTATTTTTTGAATTCGATTTTCAAAAACAGTCATTGCCGACTCAATGGCCTTGTGAATTCTTTGCTTTGTAAGCGTAGAAGTGAAAATAATCGGCACGTCATTGAATGGAGCCAATTGCTCTCGAATTTTATCCTCGTATTTCTTTACTGTATTTTGATCTTTATCGATTAAATCCCATTTATTGACCAATACCACTACTCCTTTTGAGTTTTTTTCAATGATGTAAAAAATATTCAAGTCCTGCTTCTGAAGTCCTTCCTGAGCATCTATCATGAATAAACAAACATCTGAATTCTCTATAGTTCGCACTGAACGCAATACAGAATAATACTCAATATCCTCAGTAACTTTCGCTTTTTTACGGATACCGGCAGTATCAATCAATAAAAAATCAAAACCAAATGCTTTATATCTTGTGTGTATTGAATCTCTTGTTGTACCAGAAATATTGGTAACTATATTACGTTCCTTACCAATAAATGCGTTGATTATAGAAGATTTCCCAACATTCGGCTTACCAACTATGGCAAGTCTTGGAAGGCCAGATTCCTCCAAAATGGATTCGTCGTCTTGGTCAAAATAAGTCACGATCTTATCCAAGATTTCACCAGTACCAGATCCATTGGTTGCTGATAAATCGTATACATCTCCTAATCCAAAAGCATAAAACTCAGAAGAAAGACCAATTCGAGCCGTATTATCAACCTTATTGGCTACCACCAAAACCTCTTTATTGCTTTTCCTAAGCAAATTTGCCACAACCTGGTCCATTTCCACGATTCCTGTTGTAACATCTAGCATAAATACAATTACTGATGCCTCTTCAATAGCGAGCTCAACCTGTCTTCGGATTTCAGCCTCAAAAATATCTTCTTTCGTTTTGGCGTATCCCCCAGTATCAATTACAGAGAATTTACAACCATTCCACTCACCTTGCCCATAAATTCTATCACGAGTCACACCACTCACCTCCTTCACAATAGCATCTCTAGACTCCGTAAGTCTATTAAATAGTGTCGATTTACCGACATTTGGCCTACCTACAATAGCAACTATATTCGACATCTCTTATCTTTTAATACCCGTATTTTTTTAGTTTTTTTTCGGAGCTCCTCCAGTCTTTATCGACCTTAACAAAATTTTCGAGATAAACTTTTCTATTCAAAAATTTCTCTAAATCAACTCTTGATTTTCTTCCAATTTTTTGAAGCATTTCTCCTCCACGTCCAATGATAATACCTTTTTGAGAGTCTCTTTCAACAATGATTTGAGCACGAATCCTAATCATTCGTCCATCCTCCTTATATTCCTCTACAAGCACCTGGCAACTATAGGGTATTTCCTTTTGACAAAGCTCAAATATCTTTTCGCGAATGATTTCTGATATAAAAAAACGTAATGGTCTATCCGTCAAATCATCTTTATCATAATAGGGCGGGCTCTCCGGAATGTGCTTTACAATTTCGTTCCACAACTCACCCACATTGAAATCATGCAAGGCAGATATAGGGCATACTTTAGCATTTGGGAGCTGTTTCTGCCAGTATTCAATTCTACCAAAAACTTCCTCTTGTGAGGACAAATCTATTTTATTAATCAAACAAAACACAGGAACAGAAAGCTTCTTTATCCGTTCAAGCGTTTTGACGTGGTTCATTTGTTTTTCCTTTGTATCCGTCACAAATAACAATACATCTGCATCCTTCAGGGAACCTTGAACACTATCCATCATGTTCTCATGTAGCTTATAGGCTGAATTAACTACCCCTGGCGTATCCGAGAAGACAACCTGAAGATCGTCTTCATTTACAATACCAATAATTCGATGTCTTGTTGTTTGAGCTTTAGAAGTCACAATTGAAATGCGTTCACCGACCAAGCGATTCATTAATGTCGATTTTCCTACATTTGGACTCCCTACAATATTTACAAAACCTGACTTATGCGCCATAAAAAATGAATTGGGCGCAAAGGTACGACATTTAAAATGATGTTGTAAATAAATTGATTAATCAATACTTTTAAGGTCTAAAACGAATTTTGAAGAGAAAAATATTTTTGATTATTTTTTTACTCATTCTGCTTGTAATTTTTTACTATCGGGATAAATTTTCATTAATCTTATCAAATCCAGGTGAATTTGTTGATTTATTATTAGAAACTTCTCAAATAGCCGCATTTAGCTTATATGCTTTAGGACTGAACTTGGCTATCTTCATTCTAGCAGCAATTATTGAAATTATCTCTATCGGTTGGACCAACTCATCCTTAAAAAGAATGGTTTCAAATAGAAGTAAATCAACTTACGGTGACATTTGGTGTTGGGCCTTATCTATTTTCAATCTTTACGATCTCTTTGTTATGCTGTTTTCGTTTGGATTCTTTTATGTATTCACGAGTCTGATCGTTAACAACGTATACGAAATTCATTTAATTGATAAAATAAATTCTCCCATTCTTGTCTTTATACTTGTATTTTCAATATCCGACTTTAAACATTATGTATGGCATTATTTTATGCACAAAAGACCTTTTTGGGAATTACACAAGTATCATCATTCAGCAACTGAATTTAATTTGATTACAACGACGAGAAGCCATTTTATTGAAAAAGGTTTTCTGACTGTGATTGATGCTTTCGTATTCTTATTGTTAGGTGTTCCGCCAGAATATTTCGTGCTCATAGCATTTGCTAGAGAATTCTACGCTTTTATTCTTCATGCCGATGTGAATTGGTCATTGGGATGGGTTGGAAAATATATTTTTATTTCACCTAGAGCGCATAAAATTCATCACAGCAAAGAGGAAAAACATTTTGGTAAAAACTTGGGCACATTTTTTATTTGGTGGGACCTTATTTTTGGAACATTTCTAGATACTGAAGAGGAAATTCAAATAGGCGTAAAAGATTCGACTTTTAATAAAAGTGGGTTTTGGAATGATATGCTTATTGGAACCAAAGAATTCGCCAATGCTACACTTCAAATGACATTTAGAAATCAAAAGACTTCAATGTAGCTTTTGCCGCTTAATAAGATATTGTTGAAGAACTGCCTCAACCCCATCAGCAATATTTACCTCAACAAAATCAATACTGAGGTTCACACATTTCATTCTGATTTCTTCAAAATAGGTTTTAACTCTTTTTTCATAAGTGTCTCGGATTTCATTTGGATTGAGCTTCATCTTTTCTCCAGTTTCCATGTCAATTAGCTCATAAGGACGATTTTCAAGTGCTAAATCTTTCTCGATCGCATCATCCAAGACCTGAAATAAAATCACCTCATGTTTATTATGCTTTAGATGCTGTAAGGACTCAATAACCTCATTCACCTTATTCGGATCATCAAATAAATCAGTGAAAATGACCACCAAGCTACGCTTGTGCACCAATTCTGCTATTTCATGTAAAGCGTCCGATGTGGATGTTATTGTTTTTTGTTTTGAATTGTATGTTCTCAAGCCTTTCTCTAACTCCACATATAATTGTCTATGATGACTTTGAGAGGATTTAGATTGACTGAGAAATTCTACATTTTCATTGAAAAAACCTAGACCAACGGCGTCACGTTGCCTTCTCAACAATTCCATTAAACTCGCTACAGCATAAACTGAGAATTCAATTTTTGAAACATCAGTATACTTAAAGAACATTGAACTTGAGGAATCAATCACAAAGTAGCATCTTAAATTGGTCTCCTCTTCATATTTTTTAGTGTACATCCTTTCCGTCCGACCATATAGTTTCCAATCAATATGCCTCGTGGATTCACCATTATTATAAAGTCGATGTTCTGCAAATTCAACGGAAAATCCATGAAATGGGCTTTTATGCATACCGGTGATAAAACCTTCAACTACCTGCCTAGCGAGTAATTCAAGGTTTCCAAATTGGGCAAGTTTTAAACGGTCAATAGGCATGTAGCAAAATATAAATTAAACTGTCTTTTTATTAAGGTGCCTGTATAATGTATTCAATAAAACACCGCATAAAATTAAAAAGACACCAATATATGCGACTAAATGAAGTCTCTCATCAAAAATAAAAAATCCAATAAGAAGAGCATAAACAATTCCTAGGTATTGAAAAGGTATAATTACAGAAGCGTGACCAAAATGCAAAGCTTTGGTCAATAAGATTTGTGCAAATTGTGTAAACACACCGATAATTAATAAGAAAAGCCACTCAATACCAATAGGATGGACATAATCAAACATACACCACAACATCATAAATGGAATTGATACCATCGGAAAATACAATACAATATTTATGGGATGATCTGTCTCTTTTAGCTTTACAATGGAGGTATAGGCCACTCCGGAAATAGAAGCAGAAAGAACACCCCACCCTAGCCAGAAATAATCAATTGAAAGCGAATTGTTCGTTCCTAAAATATCCTCTAAAGAAATCAATGCTACACCAAAAAATGCCAATGTTACAAACAACCATTGGATTTTAAATATCCGATCACCAATCAACAACATGGTAAAAAACATGGTAAATATTGGAGCGAGATACTGAATTACAGCGGCAATTGCAAAAGGTAAATGTTGAAGAGTCATAAAAAAAATGGTAAGCGCTATTGTCCCAGATAAGCCACGTATGAATAACCACTTTTTATTGACCCCAAAGAAAGGATATCCTCTATACTTTATAATTATTGAACTTAATGCAAATGAAACTAAAGACCTTGCAAGCACAAGCTCGTGTGCAGGAATCTCCTGAACATTTAAGTTAAACCATTCAGAAGAACCGTTGGGGCCAAAAAGCTTGACAAAAAAGTTTACAATCAAAAAACAAATTCCCGAAAGAATAATAAAAAAAATTCCTTTAATCACTTTCTTTTACTCATTAAGCGCCACCTTTTTGTTTAACTCTGTAACCCATTTCCATGAGTTTCTGAATTGTCTTTTTTACAAAATTACCCTGAATGAGTATATCTGTTTTTTTTACTGAACCACCTACGCCAAACTTATTTTTAAGCACCTTAGATAAGTCTTTTACATCAATCTCAGCCCCAATAAATCCTTCAACTAATGTTACCTCTTTACCTCCTCGGTTCTTTCGGTCCAATGAAACATATAAGAGTTGCTCATTATTTGGTAAAGTTTCAATCTCGTCCATTTGTTCCTCCTGAAATTCAAAATCCGGATTGGTGGAATATACGACGTTAATTCTCTTTTTATTTTTTTTTGACATATTGAATCTGTTGAATTAGAACTTGAATAACAAAAGTAATTTATACTTTGTAAG
>WTIB01000082.1 GCA_011522905.1 Crocinitomicaceae bacterium
CGTAAAAGCTTGAGTATCTCCCTTCTCTTCACAATATTTTTGAATGCGAGTCGAAAGTATACTTTTAGCGCTATTATATATGGGACACTTCGTCGTTTTGGCAACTTTTTGCAAGGCATTAAAAGTTTGACTCTTGTATGGTAGGTCTTGGTCATTGATATTAAGCGCATAAAATAATTCAGCAAAAGGTAAAATGGTTGAAACAAATTCTTTATTCAATTCATTAATTCTGTCTTGCACAGCTTTATATTCCTTTTGATCAAATGACAAGTCCTTCAGCGTCTGAATAAAAACTTTATTTTTCTCTTTACTCAATGATGACGCAAATGACATTAATTGCCGTTTAAAATTCCATTGATTTCCATCTTTAAAATTTGATTTAGCATAAGATTTAAGAAGCTTGGTGAGGTGAGCATTACCATTTTCACCGATAGAGTTAAGCATTAAGTCAAGCACCTCATCAAGTACTTCGTCTTCATTAAGGGATATTTCAAATTCACTAGGAAGTTCTAAATCATTAGAGAATGATTTAATTAAACGCAAATTGAATTTATCAATGGTAGAAACATTAAAATTCTCATAACCATGTAAAATAGACTTTAATGCATTCCCGCTTCTTTTGATGATCTCGTGGGAATCAATTTTTAATAGTTTTTCTAATTCATCGATTATCTCAGCCGTTTTCAGATCACCTTCTCCACTTTTATATTTGGCTATATTGAACAAGGCATCGATTATTCTTGTTTTCATTTCAAGTGAGGCCTTATTTGTAAAAGTAATAGCCACAATTGATTTAAATTTATTCGGTGATTTGGTGTTCAGCAAAATAGATAAATATTGCAAAACCAATTGAAAGGTTTTACCACTACCAGCAGAGGCACTTAGCACGAATAATGGATACTTTTCTCGATTAATTGTAGAGAGCATAATATGGTAAAATCTATAAGTCTAAAGTTAGGAAATTAAGAGAATTTTAGCGTAATTTTGTTACTAATGATCAGGTATTTAGTTTTTATTTTCTTTATTGTTTTTACTTTCCTTTCTTGTAAGAAAGAGGGTTGTACTGACTCAACTGCAGAAAACTTCAACCCGAATGCAAATACCGATGATGGAACCTGTACTTATCTCCCAGATTTATTACAAATAAATGTGAATGCATCATATGGTTCACAAGATTTTTTCTTAGACTCTATATACCAAACAGATGAAGGACATCTTGTGAAATTTACAGACTTGAAATTTTTCATAACTGATCTAAAGAATGGCACAGATACCCTTATTGATGCTGCCCTTTACGATTACAGAGAAACACAAAATACACTTTTTAATAGTGCTGGAGATTTTTTAAAATTTGAGACCTTGACTGCTAAAATTGGCATTGACTCAAGCATCAATCATGATGATCCGTCTATGTTTCCAAATGATAGCCCATTGAACATTACTAATGCCGGTTTGATGCATTGGGGCTGGAATACCGGATATATTTTCATTAGCATAGAAGGTAAAGTGGATACTCTTTCTAGCGGAAATAATTTTAATCATAATTTCAGCTTTCATGTGGGAACAGACCAGTTCCTAGACAGCGTAGCTTTTGATAATTTAACGTGGTCTCCCACATCAGATGGACATAAACTAGATTGGTCTTTGGATTTAAAAACTTTTTTAAATAACCCACTGTCTCCAATTGATTTGAAAAATGAATTCCTCACACATTCAGGAAGCGGTCAGCTTTTATTGGCCGAAAAAGTAAAAAACAATTTTCTGAATGCTCTAACACCATAGTCATGAATAGAATACTGTGGTTTTTTTGGACGCTCCTTTTGATCTTTTCTTGTAATAAAGAAAAAGCCGTCTTCACCCCTACTCCATATACGCTGAATACGCCCTCGCATTTTCCAAGTATGGAAATACCCACTGACAATCCAATGACAGAGGAAGGAATAGAATTGGGTAGATTTTTGTTTTATGAAAAACAACTTAGCGGTGACAATTCTATGAGCTGTGCGAGTTGTCATAAAATTGAAAATGCCTTTGCAGAAAACGCACAATACTCCGTTGGAATTGATGGAATTTCTGGCTTAAGAAATTCAATGCCCCTTTTTAATTTGGGTTGGGAGGAGTTTTTTACCTGGGATGGTAGCAAAAGCTCTCTTGAAGCACAAATCTTAGAACCAGTGCCAAATCCGATTGAAATGCACCAAGAATGGAAAGCAGCTACGGATAAATTATCGAACAGCTTGCAGTATAGAAACATGTTTTTTAGGGCTTTTGGAGAAGAGGGTATAGATTCAATAAAAGTTTCTAAAGCCATCGCTCAATTTTTAAGGACGGTTATTTCATCTACATCTGAATTTGATGTCATGTATAAATATGAGAATGGAATCCCGCTTTCAGCGCAAGAAGGGCTTATTTTACAAGGTGTTGATGTGGAAGAATGGGCCGGTTATGATTTATTCAAAAGTTTAAATGGAGCAGATTGTTTTCATTGTCACAACGGACCTCTAATGCGAGTTGTAAAATTCAGTAATAATGGCTTGGATGAGTCATTTTCTGACTTGGGAAGAGCATTAATTACCAATAACCCCAATGATGAAGGGAAATTTAAAGTCCCTACACTTCGAAATATAGCACTTACGGCACCATATATGCATGACGGAAGGTTCAATACCCTAGACGAAGTCATTGAACATTATTCTTCTGGTGTACATATGAGTCCTACCATTGATCCATTGATTGAATTTGCCAGTCAAGGAGGAGTTCAATTAGATGCTCAAGAAAAATTTTTACTTAAAAAATTCTTGCTTACCTTAACAGATACAATTTTCATTAATAATCCTAATTTTAAGGATCCCTTCAATTGATTATGGAAAAGACAACAAGACATTTAACCACAGAAGAAAAGGCTTTAAAAATAAATCTTCAGTCTGATATTTATGGCTGTTTTGCGGAAATAGGTGCTGGACAAGAAGTGGCTGCCAATTTTTTCAAAGCCGGAGGTAGCTCAGGTACAATTGCATTCACGCATTCTGCATATGATATGAAGGTATCTGATTCTATGTATGGAAAAGCAAAAAGATATGTTTGTGAGGAACGACTGCAAACCATGCTTGATACTGAATTCGATAACTTAAAAACTACTTTACCGAATAAATACAAAGAATCTCGGTTTTTCGCCTTCTGTAACACGGTGGAATCATTAAACTACCATAAAACCAATCAAGGAAAAGGTTGGATTGGAATTCGTTTTCAGCTCAAACCTGAAAGCAAACCAAATAACATTGTACTGCATGTTAAAATGCACGACAATAGTCACAGAGGCCAACAAGAAGCGCTAGGAATACTAGGCGTAAATCTGATTTATTCTTGTTATCATAAAAATGAAGATATTGATGAGTTTTTGACCAGCTTGGTACATCGTATTCCAAGAGATCGAATTGAAATTGATATGCTGAGTATTAAAGGTCCAGATTTTGAAGATGTCGACAACAGAGTAATCGCCTTGAACCTTGTCAAAAGAGGCATTACAGACTCTACGATGTTTGACCTGTCAAAAAATGTATTACAGCCTGCTACTGCTTTATATAAAAAGAACATTTTATTAACTCGAGGACGATTTCGACCAGTTACAAAAGTTCATATTGATATGATTGAAAATGGCAGAAAAGCGTTCTTGGAAGAAAATGATGTTGAAGAAGAGGATGTGTCGGTTGTATTCGAGTTGACTCTAAAAGACCTGACTGCTGACGGTAAAATATTGGTCCAAGATTTTTTAGACCGAGCTGATTTATTGAGCTCTTTAGGTTATACCGTCATGGTATCAAACTATCTCAAGCATTACAAAATGGTCGATTATCTTGCTCCAATTGCAAGAGGCAAGTTAATTGGTGTAATCTTAGGAGTTTACAACTTGAACACCATTTTTGATGAAAAATATTACGGAAATCTTTCTGGAGGATTATTAGAGGCTTTTGGTAGAGGTTTTGGACATCATATGAAAATTTATGTATATCCAGCCTTTAATGTTGAAGATGGAGAAATTTACGATCTTGATAATATCGAAATTGCACCAAATCTCACAGGTTTATTGAAATACATGCGAGACAACGATAAAATCAAACCGATTCAAGAGTTCAATCCAAAGTTATTGCATATTATGTCAGATGAAGTCCTTTCCAAAATTAAGGCTGGCGCTTCCAGCTGGGAAGAAGATGTGCCTGAGTCGGTTGGAAAGGCCATTAAATTTTACGAGCTGTTTGGTTATCAAAAAAAAGAAGTAAAAATTTAAATGCCACACATTAAGAATGCCTTAATTCGGTTTCGAATCATCGATAAAATGATTCGAAATAAATACAGACCATACCCCACAAAAAGAGAGTTGAGAGAGGCATGTGAAGAATCCTTGTATGGCTCAATTAGCGGAGAGCATATTTGCGACAGTACTATTGAAAAAGATTTATTTAATATGAAAATGGAGCATGACGCTCCAATAAAATATAGTAAAAGAGAAAAAGGATATTTCTATGAGGATCCAGATTACAGTATAAACGATATTCCTTTAACAGAGGATGAATTGCATTCCATTAAATACGCCGTTGACACCTTGCATCAATTTAAAGATGCTCCGTTTTTTAAAGAATTTGGAAATGCAATCGATAAAATCGTAGATCGAATTTCAGTAGGAACATCGCAAAACGAAATCAATCAATTCATTCAATTTGAATCAGCAACTTCAATTAGAGGTAACGAATACTTACCTCTTTTACTAGAAGCAATTCAACGGAAAAAACAAGTTTGGTTTTTATATACAAGCTATGTTACTGCCGAGGAAAAACCAAGAAAAGTGTCCCCACTTTTTTTGAAAGAATATCGAAACAGATGGTATTTGATATCCTATGACAAAAAACAAAAGGATATCCGAACATATGCTTTAGAAAGAATGGATACTCCAAAAATCCTAGAAGAGGAAATTCATATGGATAATGATTTTGATTCCAAAAATTATTTTAAGCACTCCATGGGAATTACCGCATACAAAGGTGAATCGAGTAACATCATACTAAAAGCAAATACAGTCGCGGCAAGATATATTAAAAGCCAACCGATTCATGATTCTCAGACGATACAAAAAGAAACAAAAGATTTTACACATTTTGAATTGAAATTATTGATCTCTGAGGAGCTTATTCGAACCATTTTGAGCTATGGTAACGAAATTGAAATCCTAGAGCCTGTGGAATTAAGAAATATAATTCAAGAGCGAATTTCAGGTATGAATACTTTATATAAACTAAATTAGCGGTAAAAAAGTAAAGCCTTTATTGATAAAAAATGGAATTAATTACTTCACTAAGCAATGGCGTTTGCAAAATAACCTTTAATCGTCCAGCAGTATACAACTCCTTTAATAAATCCATGGCCCTGGAATTACAAAAGGAGCTAGATCGTTGTGCACATGATGATGAAGTTCGGACAGTATTACTAACTGGAGCGGGAAAAGCATTTTGTGCTGGTCAAGACCTTGCAGAAGCTACAGATCCAAATGGACCAGAACTAGAATCCATAGTTAGGGATCATTACAATCCAATAATACTCAAAATTAGAGCTTTGGAAAAACCAGTGATTGCTGCTGTTAACGGAGTTGCAGCTGGAGCAGGAGCAAATATCGCATTGGCATGTGACCTGACTATTGCTACAGAACAGGCCTCATTCATTCAAGCCTTTTCAAAAATAGGGCTAATTCCTGATTCAGGTGGCACCTATTTTCTCCCAAGAATTATTGGATTTCAAAAAGCCCTTGGATTGATGTTTACGGGTGATAAGGTATCTGCAAAAGAGGCAGAATCACTAAATATGATTTATAAATGTATTTCGGAAGAAGAATTCGAGGATTATGTCATAAAGCTATGTGAAAAACTGGCCTTAATGCCAACAAGAGCATTTGGCCTTACAAAAAAAGCTGTAAATCAAAGCCTATCAAATAATTTAATCGACCAACTCTGTTTAGAAGAAAAACTTCAAACAGAAGCCGGTAAAACAGAAGATTTTGAGGAAGGAGTAAAAGCATTTCTTGAAAAAAGAAAACCCAAATTCAAAGGAAAATGATAAGTAATATTGGAATAATAGGTGCGGGAACAATGGGATGTGGGATTGCTCAGGTGGCTGCGCAAAATAAACACAAGGTTGTCGTTGTTGACAAAGACAAGCTGCAATTAGAAAAGGCGAAAGCTGGATTGGACAAAATCTTAAGTCGCCTTTGTGAAAAAGAAAGAATTACTATTCAAGATAAAGAAGCTATTCTTCATCGAATTACCTTTACAACAGATTTAAATCAATTATCCAATTCGGATTTAATCATTGAGGCCATTATTGAAAAACTTGGTGTAAAGCATGATGTTTTAAAGGACCTAGAGCCTCTGGTAAGCGACTCTTGTATAATTGCTTCCAATACCTCCTCTTTATCTATAGCTTCAATAGGTTCAGTATTACAAAAGGCTAATCGAGTTATTGGGATTCACTTTTTTAACCCTGCACCATTAATGCCTCTTGTTGAAATTATTCCTGCAGTTCAAACTGATGAAAAAACTCTAAATGCAGCTAATGATTTAATCAAAAATTGGGGGAAAACTGTAGTTAAATGTAAAGACACTCCAGGTTTTATCGTGAATCGTGTTGCACGGCCTTTTTACGGTGAGGCACTCCGTATTTATGAAGAAGGAATTGCGGATTTCGCGACCATCGATTGGGCCTTAACAGAATTAGGAGGCTTTAAAATGGGACCATTTACATTGATGGATTATATTGGAAACGATGTTAATTATATGGTAACTGAATCAGTATTTAAGGCATTTTACTACGACCCTAGATTTAAACCCTCTTTTACTCAAAAACGACATGCTGAAGCAGGATTTTTGGGTCGAAAATCTGGAAGAGGTTATTTTAATTACATCAATCCTGAAAAAAATACTGCTGCGAATAAAGACAAAACACTTGGCCTATATATATTGAATAGGGTTCGTTGTATGTTGATTAATGAGGCTATTGATGCCGTATTTATGAATGTTGCCTCACCTGTGGATATTGACCTAGCCATGACCAAAGGTGTAAATTATCCAAAGGGTTTATTGCAATGGGCAGATGAACTTGGTTTGGATGAAATATTGAATCAATTACAGCACCTTTTTGATTATTATGGAGAGGATCGATATCGACCGAATCCTTTATTGAGAAAAATGGCTGCTGATAAAGCTACTTTTTTCTAGAGTTACATTTTTGTTTTTCTTACATTTGCACTCTTAAAACATTAAAAATATGTCCTATTTATTTACTTCTGAGTCTGTATCAGAAGGACACCCAGATAAAGTTGCTGATCA
This sequence comes from Crocinitomicaceae bacterium, assembly GCA_011522905.1. Taxonomy (GTDB): domain Bacteria; phylum Bacteroidota; class Bacteroidia; order Flavobacteriales_D; family Crocinitomicaceae; genus UBA952. The sequence goes on from WTIB01000082.1 coordinate 7,371, forward strand.
GATATCAGATGCCTTAATTGATAATTTTTTAGCATTTGATCCAGAATCCAAAGTTGCTTGCGAAACACTCGTTACCACCGGTCAAGTTGTACTTGCAGGTGAAGTTAAATCGAAAACTTATCTCGATGTTCAAAAAATTGCAAGAGACGTAATCAATAAAATTGGTTACACGAAAAGTGAGTATATGTTTGATGGGAATTCTTGTGGTGTGTTTTCGGCAATTCACGAGCAATCTCCTGATATTAATCAAGGTGTTGAAAAGAAGAATAAAGAAGAACAAGGAGCAGGTGATCAAGGAATGATGTTCGGTTATGCAACGAATGAAACTGAAAGCTATATGCCTCTTCCTGTTGAAATTTCTCACCTTTTACTTAAAGAACTCGCAGCTTTAAGAAGAGAAAATAGTGATATTACATACTTAAGACCAGATTCGAAGTCTCAGGTGACTATAGAATATTCAGATGACAACAAGCCGATTCGAATTGATACAATTGTGATCTCGACACAACATGATGATTTTGGAAGTGAGCAGGAAATGCTTGAAAAAATAAAAAATGATGTCATCAACATTTTGATTCCTAGAGTGAAGGCAAAATTACCAAGTCATATTCAGTCTTTATTTAATGATGAAATTATTTATCATGTTAACCCAACTGGAATATTCGTAATTGGAGGCCCTCATGGTGATACTGGCTTGACCGGAAGAAAAATTATTGTTGACACATACGGAGGAAAAGGAGCACATGGCGGAGGAGCTTTTTCTGGAAAAGATCCATCTAAAGTTGATCGCTCTGCCGCATACGCTACTAGACATATAGCAAAAAACGCTGTGGCCGCTGGCCTTTGTGATGAAATCCTTGTTCAAGTGGCATACGCCATCGGAGTGGCAGAACCAATGGGACTATACGTAGATACATATGGATCTTCTAAGATAGGTTTAACGGATGGTGAAATTGCCAGAAAGCTAGAAGGCATTTTTGATATGCGCCCATATTCAATAGAAAAAAGATTCAACTTGAGATCACCTATATATTCTGAAACTGCTGCATATGGTCATATGGGTAGAACCTGTGAGACTGTAGAAAAAGAGTTTCAGGATGCAGCAGGACAGACCAAAAACATAACTGTTAAGCTCTTCCCTTGGGAAGAAACAGATTATGTTACTAAAGTTAAAGAAGCTTTTAGCTTATAAAATGCTAATTAGAATATGAAAAGGTCATTTTTAATGGCCTTTTTTTATGAATATAACTCATACAATTAACGCTTGCTGCGCTATTGTGTATAAAGCAGAAAAATGATATTTTTACAACATGTCAAAAACGCCAAACTACACTCCCCGATTGAACCATAGCAATAAACTCCTATGGCTTTCTTTTATCCTATTTTTTCAATTGCAAGTACTTGGCCAATCTAAGGTGGGGATTTTTGATAAGATCATGTGTAAAAAGCTCATTGGTAATGGAAATGAATTATTTTATGCTGGTCGCACTAGTGAAGCCATGTTTACATTTAAAAGAGCTAAAATGAAAAACCCAAATTCATGGAAAGCCAATTATCATTTAGCCATGTCACAATTTTATTTGAAAAGCTATATCAGCGCAGAGGAAAATATTGTTGCGGCATTAAACTTGTCGAAAGGAAAAGAGGATGGTGAGCTTTATTACATGTCGGGAAGAATACATCATACCTTGAATAAAATCGATTCTGCAAAAGTGCATTATACTAAAGCCAGAGAAATATTCGGCAAGCGACTTTCGAAAGATTATGACTTAGATATACTGATTCAGCAATGTGATTTTGTTAACAATGAAAATAAAAAAGGAGTTGTGAATCTTCGCAAGCCATTTTCAAGAAAAATAAATTCAAAATATGATGAGTATGGAGCCATACTCATATATGGTGGTAAGAGGTTGTTTTTTACGGCTCGACAGCCTGAAACTACTGGGAATAACATGAATCCAGATGACCAAAAGTTTTTTGAGGACATGTATATGGCAAATTGGGATGAAAAAAGTAATAATTGGATTGTAAATACGGAATGGATGGAGGATTACAATACCGAAGGTTTTGATGCTCTGAATTTCATGTCAAGAAATGGCATGTATGGTCTCATTACAGTTAATACTTCAGCTTCAGCTGAAAAAACAACAAGCAGTTCTGAAATTTATGAGTTTGAGGTAGATGAAGAGGATAGCACTTGGTATGTCGACCCAATTAAAAATGAAACCATAAACACGAGCTATTTTGAGGGAGCAGCCACCATAACAGATAGTCTTTTTGATGAAGATGAATCATATACTCAAACGCTGTATTTTATATCTGATCGTAAAGGAGATAAAAGTCTAACAGACATCTACTCTATCGAGAGAATTGATGATAAATGGGGCATCGCTAAACCGGAAGTCGGACTAAACACATTAGGTAGAGAAACAACTCCATTTGTAACTGGAGATGGGAAATATATCTTTTTCAGTAGTGATGCACTTCCTGGTATGGGGGGATATGATGTCTATTATTGTGAGAATAAAGATGGCAAATGGGGGCCTCCAATTAATATGGGTGCAGCAGTCAATACAGTTAATGATGATACACATTTCCAATATTATCCGGAACTAAAAAAAGGGGTTATTTCGGGAATCTATAATTTTGATGGTTACTTTAGCTATGATGTTTTCGAGATCGATCTGGAAAATTCGGATTTCCCATTTTTACAAAAGTAGCGTCAAAAGCTTCCTTTTTGATATGTGATACCAAAAATGAAAAGATATTTTTTCAAAATCTCCTATGATGGAACAAGCTTCTTTGGATGGCAAAAGCAACCCAACCAAATTAGTATTCAAGAAACCATCCAAAGTGATTTATCGAAGATTCATTCCTTAGAAGAAATCAGTATTGTTGGTTGTGGTAGGACAGATACTGGGGTACATGCGCATGAGTATTTTTTTCATTGGGATTATAAAGAGTCCATTGACAAAGAGAACATCAAGTATAAATTAAACAAAATGCTTCCCAAAAGCATTTCAATCCATGAGATAACAGAGGTGCCTATTGATATGCATGCACGATTTAGTGCCGTACAAAGAACTTATATTTACCTCATACATACATCAAAAAACCCGTTTAATGCCGCTAAAAGCTGGTATATCAATCAAGAGCTTGATATTTCAAAAATGAACGAGGCCGCTGAACTTTTAATAGGAGAAAAAGATTTCAGCTCATTCGCCAAAATACATACCGATGTGAAAAATCATATTTGTCAACTTAGTTATGCGAAATGGACTCAAAAAGAGGATAAAATTAGCTTTGAAATAAGTGCCAACAGATTTTTACGAAATATGGTTAGAGCCATAGTTGGCACATGTGTGGATGTAGGATTGAATAAATTAAGTATCGAACAATTCGAGGAGATCATCAATAAGAAAGATCGTCAATCAGCATCAACATCAGCACCGGCTTTAGGATTGTACCTGAATAAGGTCAAATATGAATTAGAACTTTAAAATTAAATGGAAGCACTTTCAGTTTCCAAATCACGGTTCACCTTCTTAAATAATCCTTGAAGAACTCTACCTGGACCAACTTCAATTACTTGATTTGCTCCATCTTTTAACATATTTTCCATAATCTGAGTCCAACGCACAGCACCCGTTAATTGAAGAACAAGATTTTTCTTAATTTCCTCAGGGTCGGATACAGCAGAAGCATTTACATTCTGATAAACCGGACATGTAGGCGAATTAAAAATTGTATTTTCTATGGCTGAAGCCAACTCTTCTCTGGCAGGTTCCATCAAAGGAGAATGAAAAGCACCTCCAACAGGAAGAACCATCGCTCGACGAGCTCCTTTTTCTTTTAACTTCTCACATGCCGATTCAACTGCTGAAACCGAACCTGAAATCACCAACTGGCCAGGGCAATTATAATTAGCTGGAACAACAACTCCTGATGTTTCTGAACAAACCTGCTCAACCATTTCATCCTCTAAACCAAGAATAGCAGCCATAGTTGAAGGTTCATTTTCACACGCCTTCTGCATAGCCTGAGCTCTTTTGAAAACTAGGGAAAGACCATCCTCAAAGCTCAAGGTTTTATTTGCTACTAAGGCTGATAATTCTCCCAAGGAGTGTCCCGCGACCATGTCTGGCTTAAATGCGTCACCTAAACAAGCAGCCAGAATAGTTGAATGTAAGAAAATTGCAGGTTGGGTCACTTTAGTTTGTTTTAACTCCTCTGCAGTTCCTTCGAACATTATTTTTTGAATGTCAAAGCCTAAAATATCAGAGCCTTGAGAGAACAAATCTCTTGCTATTTGGGAACTATCATATAGCTCCTTACCCATTCCTGAAAACTGGGCACCTTGACCCGGAAAAACATATGCCTTCATATCAATTAAAAATTTTGCTTACAAAAGTAATAGAACAATAATATAAATTACAATTGTCCATCTGAATGATAGACTCCTTTCTTAAATACTTTAACCTTTTGAATAATTCCATCCTCATCATAAATATATAGCTTTCCATCCCACAATTTTCCATTTTTAAAGGTTCCATCCATCCAAATTTCGTCATTTTCATTGTATACTTTATTGTATCCAAATAGCTCAAATCCAACTCCATGGGTGTTGGGATTCCTGACAATTGGTGCCTCTATTGGTTTCTGATCAAGCACTTTTATTGGTTTGTCTACGGAAAGTTCATAACTGAATGCAGATTTTTTCTTTCCATCCCCATCCAATAGAATCTCACTTTTCAAGGATCCATTTCTGTAATAATTCTTTATTTTCCCAAAGGGTCTGCCATTTTTAGCCGTATACTCCGTTTGGAGGTTCCCATTTTTATAAAAAAACTGAATCAACCCAGATTCCTCACCATTATTGTTGTAATTTCCGCTATATGCCAGCTTACCATTACTATAATAACGATTGTAAACTCCCTTATACTTATTTTGAATGAAGTTAGCTTCAAGTTGTTTTTTGGCATTTTTATGATACCTGATATAAAAGCCAGAAGGCCTGTTATTGGAATAATGCCCCTTAAGCTTAGTAGTCTTGCCGTCTCTATAATATTTGATCCAAATACCCTCTTTACGCCCTTTAACAAACCGACCCTCCTCAACCTTGATATTGTCTCCGTATT
>WTIB01000114.1 GCA_011522905.1 Crocinitomicaceae bacterium
GAAGCCATAAAATTGATTTCCGTCATGAATTTGGTCACAATTTTAGGGTTTTCCAACTGAATCACTGTGTAAAGAGCCGCCTCCTCATCTATCCATGCCAAAAGCCTACCTCCAAATAATGTCCCGTTAGGATTTAGATCTTCAGGTTTTACCCATTTTCTTGTATTAAATTTCATGTTGCATTTTATTATTTAACAACCACCAAAATCACTTTCGCACTCTGCTACCAATTTCAAAAGATTTCCTTCATCTGCTTTTGAAGATAAAAATAGGGTTGGGGACGAGTAGCTATACTTCGGAGACATATCAATAATCATATCAGGCATTCCATCTGCATCAAGATCTCCTATCCATAGAATTTCGGTCATGCCGTCATCCAAAAATTCGTGGTTTACAATAACCTGATCAATGTTTTTTCCTTTTTTGGGACCAGAAATGCTTAGTTTATAAGTCAAAGGGGCTTGACTTTCTGGGGCAAGATTTCCTTCTGCTTTGAGGGTGTATTTTCCAATTTTAGCTGTCTTACCTATTTCAACTCTTTGCAGTGTACTATTAAACTCTTTTATTCTGAAATTTTCAGGTATGGTGATACCAGAAAACAAAAATACTGAAGCGTCTGTACTGACATCTTCTATAATGGTGGCATCTAAATTATCTTCATCTTCGTTCCACATGTCACGAACCGCTTTCACTTTGGCCTGAGTAGATTTACAGTACATACCTTTGTCGTCTTTGTAGATTCCAATCCAATCTGTTGTCTTGAAATCACTGGGCACAAATGCGCCAGAAAAAACAAAGCGTACGCTGTCAGAAACAGCTACTATTGGAGCTTCTGCAATTGTATCTTGATTTCTATCAGCTTCAATGGTTTCTGGATTATTTTCTTGAGTCGTTTTCACAGTTGATGTACCCTCATCTGAGCAGGCCAACAATAAAAAGGGAAGTATCAATAAAGGATTGAAAGGTTTGTTCATTACACGAATTTGTCCTTTAAAGGTAAGCTTTTATTCAACAAGTGTTACACCACTATCGATTCATAATTTTTATCGAGTAAACAGAACTTCCAGTTGAGAAATTTAACAGGCACAATCCTCTTTGATCTAATCGAATTTTTATGTTCGAATTATTGGAACTTAAAACTTCGTATTTTACCTTTTGCCCGATTGGGTTGAAAACATTTAGTCCGGAAAGCGTTTGATTGTTACTCACCTCTATTTCATATGTGTTTTCGTTAATCCTTTTAATGATGTATGTATTGTTTAAGCCATCTTGATGACCAATACCTGATGTATTTTCAAAAATCAAGGTCTGAGATGTGGTATCATTTCCACACGGACCATATCCTATAAGCTGAACTGTATACTGTCCTGATTGGCCATAAATATGTGTTGGATTGGAGCCTGTTGAGGAAGCCCCATCACCAAAATCCCACACAAAATTATCTATGTAATTCGTGCTTTCTTCAAAAGATGCAGATAGTGAAAAAGGATCGACTGTACTTTCAAATTCGACATGAGCCAAGGAATCGTGATGTCTCAATTTCCAAGTCGAAATACTGTCCAGAACGGCAATGGCGGCAGCATTTTGTAGTATTTCAGCGGTAGAAGCATCCAAGCCACCATAAAAAGTGCTCCCTTCTGGACTTTCATGAAATATGGACGCGTAAAAAGTGCAGGCGGCAAGGTATGAACCTGCCGGTTTTGGATGAGATCCATCACCTGTATATAAACTGATACTGGGGTGATTGTCTCTGACGTATTTCCACGCAACACCTACGGGAGATACAGATGATTCTGAGGAATCTGCAAAACGGAGATAGGCATTTCTTAAGCGTTCATTCATTTTATCAAATGTATTGATTGAGTCCCACTGAGGATCTCCATTTTCTCTCCCCCAAGTCATAAAAAACATGGCTTGCGAACAATCATAAATAGAGTGAACACTATCCGCTAATTGCACGGCATATGGAAGTGTTTGGGTATTTACTTGAAAGTAAGGGAAAGATGGTTCTTGGCTCTGCGCTTGGAGAACAACATAGTCCCAATTCGAACTATTCATTTTCTGATAACTCACTGGATCATCAGCATGAAATTGCATGGTTGCGCCTCCATTGACCTTTGCGTCCACATAGGTGGCTTTTCCAAGCGAAGTCGATAAATCTTGAAATAACCCAGGCATGTCATTGTAGTATGTATAGCTATTGCCAATAAATAATACCGAAGCACTGTCTTGGGCTTGGATCATCAGAATAGATATGATAAAAAGAGATGAGAGTATGTGTTTCATTTGAACTTTTTTAGGAGTAATTAATGCCCAGCTACCTGGAGTTTTGATTTTAATATCTGTTTCATTGACTATTAAAAGTAGGTATTATGAACTTATTATAGATTTTACTACCTTTAATTCTTAGTTTAATTTAAAATACATAATATGAAAAAACTTTTACTTACTGCCGTTTTCGCGGTACCATTCATCTTCAATGCACAGCTGATGAGTGAAGATTTTGAAGGCTATTCTGATGGTGATACATTAAGTGTTGTAGGTGCCGCAAATGGATGGGGAGAATGGAGTGGTGGCACGGGGACCTCAGAGTCATGCACTGTAAGTTCTTTGTATGCCATTTCTGGGGCTAATTCGGGAAAATCAATGGAACCGAATGACGGCCTTTGGACTTGGCCAGATATTTCTTCGGGAAGTGTCAATGTGAGTATGAAGCTATACGTTCCAGTTGGAGGTGCAGGAGGTTACATTGGTTTAGGAGATGCAGCAATGAGTGATCAGCCTCATTCAATTAACCTTTTGGGTGATACATTGGTAATTGCTTTAGATTGGGCAGCTCAGGCCTTAGTTGGTCAGGCTCCTGTAATTCCAGGAAGCTGGATTACCTGTGATTTATTAATTGATATGGATAATGGGACATCTGAGTTCTTTGTTGATGGAGTGAGTGTAGGGACTGGAACAACCAGCTTTGGACCAGCGAATGTTGGATTCGGTGGTATTGACTGGTGGGGAACTTCCTATGATCCATTTACAGGAAATCAAGCTCCAGGTGAGTACTATTTTGATGATTTATTGATTACTGATCCGAATGCAGGATTGGAAGAAGGCAATTCAATGTCTTTGAGTATTGCACCAAATCCATCTAATGGAAAGTTTGCAATCAACTTCAATGACTATGCTTTTGACAATGCTTCAATGACCATCACAAACATGATGGGTGCTGTTGTGT
>WTIB01000308.1 GCA_011522905.1 Crocinitomicaceae bacterium
AGGTATAATATATCTCTTATTGTCTGATTTGTCCTTGGCAATGAATAAAGGGTAATTCTTATCTTCTTCAGATAAGGTTTTGTCTCGGTATTCTTTTTTGATATCTATATCAAAAGCATCTTTACCCTCTTTCCCTTTTTTAATATTGCCTTTATAATCGAGAATGATGGCATCATCAAGATTGACATATTTTTTAAATTCAACCTCTGCGTTTTCACGAGTAATTCCTTCTTTTTCTACATCCATCATTGCTGATAAAATATCAAGCTGTTTTTTTACTCTTACATTCTTTTCTTTATAAGGCTTCAAGCCTTCGGATAGGGCGGCAAGCACAACGCCAATAACAACTACTAGTGCTATCGCAAATCCAAATGTGAAACTGTTTGATTCCTTATTTAAAGCCATTTTATGTTGTTTTTAATCTTTTTAATCTTCGGTTAATATTTGCCTGAACGATATAATGATCAATGATCGGAGCCATTACATTCATAAATAAAATCGCGAGAAAGACTCCTTCCGGATAAGCTGGATTCAAAACCCTTATCATTATGGCTAAAAATCCACCGAAAAATCCATAAATAATTTTTCCCGTTTCAGTCTGAGATGCTGTTACTGGATCTGTAGCCATATAAACTGCTCCAAAGGCAAACCCGCCGATAATTAAATGGTAATAAGCAGGTAAATCCAAATAAGGATTGCCACCAATAGCGTTTAGAAGTAGACCCATGATAAATCCTCCAGCAAAAAAGGACAAAATGATTCTTAGAGACCCTACACCTGTAAAAATTAGAATAGCTGCACCTAAAAGACATGCCATAGTTGAAGTTTCACCTATTGAACCCGGAATCATTCCCATAAATGATTCAAAAGCGGAATATTCACTTGAAAAACTCTGAACGGCAACATTTGATTGAACAACTTCGCCTGCAACCGTGGCTTTATCAGACATAAATGAAGCCAAATCACCTAAGGCAGTAGCACCAGAAAAACCATCCACAGCTTCTGGGTTACTGGCCATCTTATCGCTTAATCCCGACATCCAGACTTTATCACCAGACATTGAGGTGGGATATGCAAAGAAAAGAAAAGCCCTTGCGGTCAATGCAATATTCACAACATTCATTCCCGTACCACCAAAAATTTCTTTTCCTATGATTACAGCAAATGCTGTGGCTAATCCAACCATCCATAGGGGTACATCAGCGGGCATTGTAAGCGGAATAAGCATACCTGAGACCAAAAAGCCTTCATGTAAGGCATGACCTCTAATCATTCCAAAAAGGAATTCTACACCCAAACCAACACCATAAGAAACAACCACAACAGGCATTACGATAATTAAACCGTTTAGGAATTTCGTGCCCATCATATCAAAATAAGGAAGGTTTCTATTGGCTTCTGAAACAGCCATTTCCCAGTGGCCCGTGTTGTATATTCCAAAAATCAAACATGGAATGAGAGCCAAGATAACGGTCATCATTGTTCTTTTCAGGTCAACGCCATCCCTTATGTGTGCTCCTTTCGTTGTAACCAGCTTCGGTGTAAATGCAAAAGTTGCTAAAGTTTCAAATAAAGGATTCCATTTTTCGTACTTCCCTCCTTTGATAAAGTGGGGTTCCATTTTGTGTAAATATTTTTCTAAAAATTTCACGTATCGTTTATTTTAATATTACATACATTCACTAGCAATCAAATCTAGTCCTTGCCTAATTTTTTCTTGTATATTGATTTTAGTTGTACAAACATACTCGCAAAGAGCGAAGTCTTCGGGAGCAACCTCGTAAATTCCTAAATTCTCCATACCGTCTATATCATCTGTTATAGCTGCTTTTGTGAGGTGCATAGGTAAAATATCAAAAGGGAAAACCTTCTCAAGTTCTCCTGTCACAACAAAAGCCCGTTCTTCACCATTTGTATTTGTATCGAGAACGAATTTTTTACTTTTTGGAAGAAGGAATGTTGGAAATAATCTTGAATTCGAGAATTTATCAAAACCCAATCCCAACCAACCTGTAGTTAAGAAAAACTTATATTCATTTCCTTCAGGAATAACAGTAACTTGGTTGTGATAGTAGCCAATATAATCATCAATGCTTTTTTGATCACCTGTCAAGACATTTCCAGATATATATCTAACATTTTCACCCTTTACATTATCCTTTAAAATATCACTCATTGAAGAACCAGCGTGAATATTCAAATAGGTAGGTGATGATATTTCAGACCCTGTTATAGCGATACATTTTTTCGCATCAACTGTACCCGTCTGTAATAATTTACCGATAGCCGCAACATCTTGAATATTGATGCACCACACAAATTCGCCTTTGTTAACTGGGTCAATATGGTGAATTTGAGTTCCAATATTTCCTGCAGGATGTGAACCAGTAATGGTATGATGTTTTACATTTTCCATTTTTGAAAAAGCAGAATTTGGTCTGCTGCTCAAATGAACTTTTCCTTCGGCTAGTAAGTTCAGTGCATTAAGTCCCATTTGAACTTGTTCCATTTGCTCGCCAAGTATGAAAGAGTAATCTGGAGCTAAAGGAGAAGAATCAAACGAGGATACAAAAATACCTTTGGGTTCGTTAGATGGATCTGCAATAATATCCAAAGGGCGTTGTTTTACACTTGGCCAAATACCAGACTCCATAAGCAAATCAAGCATTTCGTCTCTAGTTGTATCTGATATTTTCTTTACTTTAAATTTTTTGCAAGTTTGTTTTGAATCACTTTCAATGATGATTTGAACTATTCTTCTTTTTTCAGCCCTAACAATCTCTTTAATTGTACCACTAGCTGGACTTACAAATTTTACTTTCTCGTTCTTTTTGTCAAAAAAAACAGTGTCGCCCACTTTAACTGAGGCACCTTCCTTGACAACCATTTTCGGTATTAATCCATGAAAGTCTGCTGGTGATAGACATACTGTTTTGGAAACGGGAATGTCTTTTATTTCTGTAGTCGCTTCTCCTACAAGTCTGATATCTAGACCTTTTCGGATACTTATGGTATTAGACATGAAATTTCGTATTATATTTAAGCGACAAAATTACGAAAAACATAAGCCTACGCAGTAATTCGAAATATAATTTGTGGATTTAAATAATAATTTAGATTCATTCTAAATAAAGCCATTCGTACACTTCTAACAATAGACCTGGAATTAGTGTTATTTGATTAGGACTTAAATATTTACAGTTCTGTACAGCTATTG
>WTIB01000176.1:0-1475 GCA_011522905.1 Crocinitomicaceae bacterium
TTTCCTTCAATAATACTATTGAACATTTTTCTACGTTCATGAGCCTTATCATTTGGTAATTTTTTCAATTCATAGTAGTCAAAATCATCTTTCCCAATCATATAAGATCTAATTTTTTCGTCTTTTATTCCTTTGGGATTGATGTATACATATTTGTGATTTGTATCAAATACGGCAATGTCAGCAGGAAGATTATCTAATATAAATTCATAAAATTCCTTTTGTTCCTGGATTTCATTCTTAAGTTTAATAAGTGACGCCTCATTGCGGTTTACTTGATTTACATAATCAGAAATGTCGTTCGCATAAATATTAATATAGGACTGTCCTTCAACGTATACCCCGGTCATAGTATAATGTCTACCATCGCGAGTTTCGAAGAAGGTTTCTGATATCCCTGATTCAATTACCTTTTTCAAATTTTGTTTTAATTTCCTGTCAGATATTTTACCATCCCTTATTTTGAAATCACTGATGAAGTTCTTTTCACTCGCCGTATTACTGTAAATTAACTCAAATTCATAATTAAATCTTAGAATGGGATTTGGATTTTCTGAAGGAAATTTAGAAAGTGCTTCAATCTCCTTTTGAGCTTGTTTTATTTGAGTATTCTTTTTGACCAGGTTTTTTGATATTTCTCGGGCTTCGCTCAAACTTTTCTCCGAGGTTTGCTGCAAAAACATGAATTCAGCGATGTAATCATGTTTTGAAAAATCATCCAATCTCAATTGATAATTACTTAAAGAATATTTGGTGTTTATAACTGGTGAGGCACCGATTACCATTATTCCCTCATGCATTACATATGAAAATTTATAACGCTGAGAATGATCGACACTATTGAAAAAGTATACCGTCTTGTTCCTTGATTTATTTTCAAAAAGCTCAATAAAATCAAAATTATTTTGAAAAACTAAAAAGTCTGTCAGCTTATCACCAACTTTCATTTTTGGTAAAGAAATGAGAAAATTAGGTCCAATTTCTAGGATGATTAATTCTGAATTAATTTTTAAATAAAATTCATTGTTTAATTGGAGCATCGAATTCATACAAGAACTTTTGTAAGCTCCTAAATCCATTTTCTCCAGAAGCAAACGAATCGAAATTTTAGCAGTTTCTAGAAGTTTTTTTTGTGAGCTATTTAGCTTGAATTCCTTAGAACTTAAAACACTAATTACTCCATATCTCTTTTCGTCTTGATTTTTAACCAAAAAATTCTCATGATAAATCTTTTGTCCTGCTTGATTGAATGTTGATTTGAAATGATTGCCTTCCTTGAACAATGAATCAAACATAGATGACCATGTTTTTGGCTTGATTTTCAAAGAGCCTTCCTCACCAATTAAAACAGGTTGATTATCGCTTAAACTATGAATACATGCAAACTCTACTTCACAAAATTCCAATATTGAATCAAGCGTACATTTGATGTCGTCCTCGAACAATGATATTTGAAGCTCATGATTCATTTGTAT
>WTIB01000176.1:1575-3217 GCA_011522905.1 Crocinitomicaceae bacterium
GGGCTCATACTGATAAAGTCACCCTCGTGAAATTCCGCGATTTCACAAACCTTTTCCCAAGCTTCGTCACCATGATTTTCGGTCACCAAGTCCTTAATTGCTTTATTTACAAGACCATACATAAAAAAAAGAGTTAAAATTTAATAGCCCGCTAAGATACGCAAACGAGCGCTTAAAAAAAAATATTCATCAGACTATTAAAGTTTCAATCCTAGGTGAAATAAAGGCAGTAGTACCAACGATTTTAACATTACAACCTTCATAACAAACTGAGAAATAGCACAGTTAATTAAAATAAACCTTTATCATTAATTGAGAATTTTTGTAGTTTTGCCCCAACTATTACGTCAAAACGACACCAACTCTTATATAACATTGATTTACAGGGATTTAAAATATATCCTAAGTGTTCTCAAAATTGCCTTTATTTTTCTAATAATCGCAAAAGCAAATACTTGTGCCCAGGTTTCAATTACAAAACCCTCTCTTTCATTTGGGGCTTGCTCATTTCCTTCAAATTACCATCCCCTCAGTAATATAGTAATTAATGAAAATCTCCGAGAAGATTTCTCATCCGATGGAACTAACCCTAAATCTATAGAATTAACAGCCCCTGATAATTTTGAGTTCAAGCCAGGTTCTGGTTTTGTTGTTGTCAATTCTGGAGGAAATTTATCCATTGTAAGTTTTAACTCAACAGCTTCATCTGTAATCATAGAATATGATTGTAATCAGGTCAATAAAAATGATAAAATGACCATAGTCGACTTGGAAATAAGAGCTATTAATGAAGCATCTTCCGGTAATATTACAAGAACAGGTGGTACCGGAATCGTTAATGGATTCCCCTTAGGTGAATCGGTCACTACTGTAATTAGCTCCACCGACGTATCGGAAACACCCAACTATTATTCAACGGTTAACTATAAATCAGGATATCTGCTATGGTCCGATCCGACTACATGGGAATGTGGAATGGTTCCACCAAATGATGGCACAGCCAATGTTTACATTAAGGCCTTTCAAGGTATATTTGGCTCTAGCAATGATGCTCTTATTTATGATCAAGACTGCCATGTGCAAAGTATCGAAATTGCAGAAAATGCAAATTTATCCCCAGGAAGTTCAGGAGGTAAAATTTTAACCATTGACAGTAATTTTATAATCCAATCGAACGGAACCCTTAGAAATATGAATTGGGTTCAAAATGGGACCAACACGATTCGTGTTGGTGGCGATTTTATCAATAATGGTTTTATGTCTACGGATGGGGCAAACAATGCCTACAATTTGATTTTGGAAATGAATGGTTCTTCTCCACAAAACATATCCGGAATAGGTTCATTTCGAATGATTGGTAGTGGGAATGGTACAAGTAGCCTTATTATAGACTCAAACTCAGATGTCACTTTAGGAGCAACTTTTCGAACGAATGACGATAACGGAACTCCAGGTACGGTAATCATAAATGGCACACTTCGATTCTTAAATGAATCCGTTATTTTTAATGGCCTTGGATCACTTGAACTTAATGGGTACACCGAACTTAAAGCAAGTACATTTAACGATCATTATCAATTGCTCGGAACAAAAAATATTAATCCTTCAACGAGTACCATCGAATTCACGAATTCAGCTTCAT